>DASWTM010000162.1:0-2407 GCA_036402115.1 Chryseosolibacter sp. | reverse complement strand
AATAGTGTTCGTCCACCATCGGTTATAAATTGAATCGGACAGGATTCGCTTCCCATTGTATTCTCCGCGATTCAAATGCGCGAATGCGTAGTGTGTCATCTCCAGCACATTCGAGTTGAGCGTGCTACTCGGACCATGCATGCGGTTGTACGGATAGTGTTTGCTGACAATGGGTTTTCCCGCCCATACATGCCCGCTCACGCGAAGGGAATCAGGTATCTCCGGGTATAGAAAGCTGGTGGTTTTCATCCCAAGGGGATCGAGAATATTTTTCCGCACGTACGTTTCAAACGACATACCCGACACTTTTGCGATGACAGCACCCAGCGTTTCATACGCAGTGTTGCTATACTGCATATCCGTGCCAGGCGCAAACAACATCTTGTCATTCTCGATACTTCTGACAAATCGCTCGAGTGCACCGGAATCATATTGAGGTTTATCCCACTCGTAGTCGTCAACATCGCCAATACCCGAAGTGTGATTGAGCATTTGCCGGATGGTGACGTCTTTGTAAAGCGGATCCTGCTGACGGAAATAAGGAAGATATGTTGTCACCTTCTGGTTCACATCTATTTTCTTCTGCTCCCACAACTGCATGATGGCAGTCGCTACAAATGTTTTTGAAACGGATGCCCAGTGAAATACATGCCGCGGTGTCAATTCTTCCCTGGTATCGATGTTCCTGTACCCAAATGCATCGCTGTAGATAACAGAATCATTTCGTGTGATGGCTACGGTTAATCCGGGAATGTTGAGTTGCTCGACAGTTTTTGAGAGGTAGGCATTTAGTTTTCGGTTAAGTGATGTGGTTTGACCGGGGCTGACTGCCGGTTTGCTGCATGAGAGTACCAGTGCCGCAGCCACAAGAAACATGGTTAGGGTTTTCATAGGTATCGCGAAGGTTGTAAGTATAAAGTAACGAAAAGACCTGCACTTTCAGTATCGCAAGTTACAAAGGTTTTTAACGTTACTTCCACATTATCAATTAGCTAGGATGCGCAGAATTACTCTCCTTCCCTTTCGAGTAAACATTTTTGCCAACCAACTTTGAATCACAAAGTACTTTTCAATATCTTTGAAAAGCTGATTAAAAAGCCAAATGAACTTACAGATCACGAACGTCTCGAAAACATACGCTAACGGAGTACAGGCACTCAAAAACATCACGCTGAAGATCCCGAACGGCCTCTATGGTCTCCTCGGCCCAAATGGTGCAGGCAAGTCAACCCTGATGCGTATACTAGCCACGTTGCAAGAGCCTGACACGGGAATCATCCACCTGACGGAGGAAGACATGTTACATTCAGGAAGATTGATTGACGTTGTAAACCAAAAAGACGAGGTTCGCAAGACGCTCGGATATCTACCACAGGAGTTTGGCGTTTATCCGCAAGCAAAGGCGGAAGACTTGCTAGACCATTTTGCCATTCTTAAAGGATTCACGCAGCGAAAGTCGCGTAAGGAAGTTGTCGAAGCACTCTTGCGAAAAACAAACCTGTGGGATGTTCGCAGGCAGAAACTGGGTGGCTACTCCGGTGGCATGCGTCAGCGCTTTGGCGTGGCGGTTGCGCTTCTTGGAAATCCAAAACTTCTGATCGTAGATGAACCAACCGCTGGACTAGATCCTTCTGAACGTGTTCGTTTCTTGAACCTGCTCAGCGAACTTGGGGAAAACAGCGTGGTCCTTTTATCGACTCACATTGTTGAAGACGTCAGTGAACTTTGCACGAGAATGGCAATCATCAACAAAGGAGAAATCCTTCTTGAAGCAGAACCTTCAAGCGCAATCAACGAGTTGCGGGGAAAGATTTGGCGACAGACCATTTCTAAAGCAGAATTATCTGGCATAGAAAAAAAACACTCCGTGATTTCGACAAAACTGTTTGCCGGCAAAACCGTTGCCCATGTGTTCAGCAATGAAAAACCTGCCAATGGCTTTTACTCCGTAGATCCAGATCTTGAAGACGTTTACTTCAGCGTGATGGCCGGTCATTATCGCACACCCAACCCACGGGCTACTGCATGAAATTCCGGGAAATCTTTCGTTTTGAATTCGCTTATCAGCTAAGCCGGATCTGGCCGTGGCTGTTTTTTATCATGTCGGTTGTCCTGAACTTCTTAATGACGCGCGATAAAGCGCTTTCAGAAGCGCTGTACGAAGACTTTCTTGTCAATTCACCGTTTTCGATTGCGAAGACAATGGTATTCGGTGGATTCATCTGGCTTATGGCGGCTGCGGTTATAGCCGGAGATGCCGCGTCTCGCGACCTCACCACACGGATGCATGCGCTCACCTACAGTACACCTGTGACGAAGATTCAATATTTAGGAGGAAAATTTTTCGCAGCCCTTGCTGTGAATCTGGTCATCTTACTGGGTATCCCTATCGGCATCATGCTGGCCA
>DASWTM010000161.1:0-32143 GCA_036402115.1 Chryseosolibacter sp. | reverse complement strand
GCTACACTACCGGATTGTGCAGACCTAATAGCAGAAACAACATGTTCTTTCTTTACATGCTGGCCGCGAATATCGTTGAGGTATCCATCATTTGTTTCACCAACAACTGCATTGACAGATTGCACATTCTCATTTCCAGCCAGACTTAACGTGTACTCAATAACACCGGATATTCCTACGGCAACGCTTAGGGTATTGGTCAGCACGATAGGCGTTTCAATATTTCCAAGCTCATATACCTGCGTTATACCTGCGAGCTTTCCAAAGCCATTCTCGACATAAATTCCAGCAGGTACTTTCGATTGAAAAATATTCCCCTCATGCGGCACGATAGCAGTTACACCAGTGCGTATATTTTGACCCTCGACAATCGTTACGTGGCCAACTTTTACACCCGACACATCGGTAATCGCATTCAATTTTCCAGGCGGCAGCACACCAATCTTCAAACCATAATCACGCGCACGTTTGCGCTCCGACTGTGATTGACTAAAGGCACTAATTACCATCAAACTCAAGACAATGATTCCCGTTAATCGCATAAAGCACACTTAGTTGATCTACAAATTACAAAGAATCACTAACATGTGTTAAGGTGCTAATGTGCTAAGGTGCTAATGTGCTAATTGGGGTTTACGATCAATTACGCGTGTGTACATTAGCACTTTAACGCATTAACACTTTAACACATTAACACAATGACGGCCATACAATAAATTTCGCATCTATTCGACTTATCTATTAATGGTCAAGAAAACATTTTACTTCCTCCTTTCATTCCTGGTGGTTTTGTCCATCGCAACAGCTCTTTTTATGCAACAAAAATCTTTCGGAAAATCACCGTCAGGCAAACGCCTTGAACGCATTCAGAAATCGAAACAATATAAAAATGGAGTATTCGAGAACATCCGGCCCACGAAACTGCTAGCAGAAGGCGCATCGTATTTTGGCTTAGTAACAAAATACTTCGGCAAGGGAGTGGATCGCGAACCTGTGAAAGACTTACCTTCTGTTAAAACAAACTTAAAGACACTACCAATCGAAAAGCCCTCCTTGATATGGTTTGGCCATTCGTCATTTCTGATTTCAATCAACGGAAAAAAGATTTTGTCCGACCCCGTGTTCAGCGACCGCCCTTCTCCCGTACAATACGCGGGCTCAAAAAGTTACCCCGGAACACGTGTGTATCACGAAGGCGACTTTGGTGAACTCGATGTCGTAGTAATCAGCCATGATCACTATGACCACCTTGACTATAACAGCATCGTTGCGCTGAACAACCGCACAAAACTTTTCTGTGTACCGATTGGAGTGGGCGCCCACCTCGAGCATTGGGGAATATCTTCGGATAAGATAAAAGAATTTGATTGGTGGGAAGGTGAAACGGTCCTGGAAGGAATTGAACTGACCTGCACACCCGCGCGACATTTTTCTGGTCGGGGTTTCCGCGGAAACAAAACACTTTGGGCTTCGTTCGTTTTGAGAACCGGAGGCTACACGATTTTCATCGGTGGCGATTCGGGATACGATCAGTCGTTCAAAGAGATTGGCGATGCGTTTGGACCTTTCGATATTGCTATGCTTGAATGCGGTCAATATGATGTGCAATGGCCGGACATTCACATGATGCCGGAGGAAACGGTGCAGGCCAGCGTTGATCTTAGGGCGAAAGTTCTGCTCCCTGTTCATTGGGGAAAATTTACCCTGGCATTGCATCCCTGGAAAGAACCCATCGAACGTGCTACTACGCACGCTAAAAAATTAGATGTCAAGATGACTACGCCTGTGATTGGCGAACCGATTTACCTTGACGGTACATTTCCAGCCACACGATGGTGGGAAGGATTCTAATTTTTGACTACCAGTCCTGAGAGCGCTTGGCATAGTCGCAATATTTTCATTTCTTCGCCTCCTATGCGTGTTTGTTTTGCCCTGATTTTTTCGGTTTGGTCCTCATTGGCGATTGCTCAAACGAAAAATGAAGAACCCTTTGTAATCCTGGTATCGTTCGATGGGTTTCGTCACGACTATGTTGAACGTTTTCAGCTGCCGAATTTTAAGAAATTCATTCAGGAGGGTTCCGCTGCCGCGGGATTAATACCATCATTCCCTTCGAAGACGTTTCCGAATCATTATACAATCGTTACTGGATTATATCCCGGTAACCACGGGCTTGTTGACAATGGGTTTTATGATCCCGACCAGGAAAAACTTTATACGATGAAAAATCGTGAAGTCGTTACTGACTCCTCTTTCTACGGTGGAATTCCGCTGTGGCAACTCGCCAAACAGAATGGAATAAAATCTGCATCATACTTCTGGGTGGGTTCTGAATTGAGGCAGGAGAACCTCCATCCGGATTACTATTATTCCTATGATCAGTCCGTACCCTTCGGAAATAGAATTGACAAAATCATTGATTGGCTGTCGCTACCAGAAGAAGAACGGCCACACATGATCACCCTGTACTTTTCTTCTCCTGATTACGAATCACATCGTCATGGCCCCGTAGCACCTGAAACGAAAGCTGTTGTTCAGCAGATGGACTCGTTGTTGGGCGTGCTTGTTCATCGTGTTGATAACACGAAGTTGCCTGTCAATATTGTGCTAGTCTCCGACCACGGAATGCTCGAGTTGGTTGACAAGACAGAAACCTACATCTTCATCGATGAATTAGTCAAACAGTCTTCCACGATCAAAGTGGTGAACGGTGGAACACAAGCGCATCTCTACACCCGATCGACTACTCAACGAGATTCACTCGCCTCAGCACTGAAAAAGCGTGCAAAAGACTTTTCGGTTGTTGTTAATAATGACTTTCCAACGGAGTGGCATTATGTGAACCCGCGGTCAGGGGATATTCTTATGATTGCGAAGCCCGGCAAATATATTGTTAGCGGATTAAAGCGAGATCACAAACCGTCAGGCGGCACTTTTGGGGTGCATGGCTACGATCCAGCTAAGGTGAAGGACATGAATGGAATATTTTATGCGCGTGGGCCTCGCGTGAAGGCTGGCATGAAGGTCCCGGCCTTCAGCAACATTCACATCTACCCTTTCGTTGCTGCCATGCTTGACATGCCGCTCCCGCCAATCGATGGTGACGAACGTGTGTTGAATCCGTTATTGCGAAACAAGTAGTTTGAGTTAGCTCCAGTTCTCGTGAATTCGTCAAAACTGCGTTAAGAAATCGTTACTAAATCGTAAATTAGCAGATCGAACTGCTGATTTTTAATGGACGCGCTCGAAGATTTTAAGAGGGAATTAGCACATCACCATCAGGAAACGCTTGCCTTCCTGCAGCAGGCAGAACATTTCGCGTCCAAATCCGGCAATACAGAACTGCTTCATTTTATCGAAAAGGAGAAGAACAAAGTTGAACAACGACTTTCGCAAATCCAGGAACGTTCCGAAGAATTGAATCCGATCGTTCAAAAGGCAGTTCATATTCGTACGAAGGACCTCGAGAAGCAAATTGAAGTGCTTCATAAGACCAAAGAAGCACTTCGGTCTGATAACCTCTTTCTTGAATACAAAAAGAAAGATTTGCTCAATCTTGCCACTGCACTTGAGGAAACAAACGAAGACATCACAACAAGAAACGCGGAACTGGTTCGTCAGCAGCAAACCATCACACAACAATCCCTTGAACTGCATGCGATTCACCAGGAGATTCTGGAGAAACACAAGGAGCTCGAATTGCAGAAGGAGGCACTTCAGGACCAGTCTGATTATCTGCATGAGGCAAATCAGACGATCACGATGATGCACGAAGAAGTCCAGCAGCAAAAAAACGAGATCCTCAAAAAGAATGAGGAGTTGTTGAATCTCAACAATGAAAAAAACAATCTGATCAGCATCGTGGCCCACGATTTAAAAAGTCCACTCAATCAAATGCGCGGTCTGCTAAGCATTGTCAAAGTGAAAATTGACAACCGCGATGCTGAGACAACCGCCTGCCTGGACATGATCGAAAAAAGTGCAACACGCCTTACGGCCCTCATCGCAAAAATTCTTGATGTTGAGGCGATCGAGTCGAAAGACTTAAATCTTGTACTAGAAAGGTTTAACCTGACGGAGACATTTAAGATTTTGATTGAGCGTTATGCATTAGCCGCTGCTGCGAAAGACATCAAGCTTATTGCTGATTTTGATGATGCGATTCTTGTATTAGCCGATAAGGTTTATACAATGCAAATTTTCGATAATCTGCTTTCAAATGCTATCAAGTTTTCACCGGCAAACAAAAGCATCTGGATTCGTGTTTTAAAAGAGAAGGATGGAATAGTTACTGAAGTCAAAGATGAGGGGCCTGGCATCTCGGAGGCGGATATGAAGAAATTGTTCGGGAAGTATCAGAAGTTATCTGCAAAGCCTACCGGGAATGAATCATCAACGGGTCTTGGACTATCCATTGTAAAAAAGTTCGTGGAGGCGATGAACGGGCGAATCTGGTGCGAAAGCGAATTCGGCAATGGCGCCAGCTTTTTTGTACAACTTCCGAAGTAAGAGCGGCCATTAACCAGCCCGCGTACATAAATCCAACCCACGAATTTCTTACGTATATGATTAAAATTGAATCAATTTAGTCGCTTAATTGTTAAAATCTGTATGAAAGCTCTGACCCATTATACCTTACTCATTCTGGTTGTTGTTTTTGCGGCCTGCAAAGATGCACGACCTCAAGCCGACCAACAGGTTCCCACATCAATGCTGAAAAAAACATCTATGGATACGATCAAAAAAGTTTATAAAACCGAAGAAGAGTGGAAAAAGATTCTGACACCCCAGCAATATCACGTGTTGCGCGAAAAAGGAACTGATGCTCCGTTCACCGGGGCACTTACGCTCAACACAGAAAAAGGAATGTACTCCTGCGCGGGCTGTGGCAATGAATTATTTTCTTCCGATATGAAGTTTGAATCCCACTGCGGATGGCCAAGTTTCGATAAAGAACTGGAAGGCGGAAGAATTACGACACATACTGACACCAGTTACGGAATGGTGCGGACTGAAATTGTCTGCGCGAAATGCGGTTCACATCTTGGCCATTTGTTCGATGATGGACCAACCGAAACTGGCCTGCGTTACTGTGTAAACTCTACTTCGCTTCAATTCAAGAAGAGTAATAAGTAAGATAGTTTTGTCCTGTTTAGTTCTATGCCATCTTCCACTCGTGGTCGATGGCATAATTTTTTAGACCAGTGCCGCCCAACTTTATTCACGTCCATTTATTTATGATTACGACTGCTTTATCGTTGAGAATGGCAAGTCACAGATGATCGGGCAATAATCGAGTTACCTAATCGATATTATAAAAATTAATATCAAAAACGACCCGAAGGTGAGTATTAAAATAAATTTTGTCATCGGCCAGATTAGCGATGGCGACTTTGAGCTTCTGGAGACCGCGCACAAGGTGACAACGAAAATGATTCTTCCAATTCAGGACCTTGAGGTTTTTCATTACAAAATCGGTGACCGCATTCAGGTCGAGACACAAACCGGAAACCGTTTATGGTGCAGCATTCTTGATCTCGAGACCATACTGGAAGATGAGCGCGTGCTCATGATTTTCACGCTGGTCAGTGCGTCAACGTAACTTACTTCTGTTGGAGCACTGCAAGAAAATCGGCTCTGTAGGTCTGACCAATGGGAATGCGAGCGCTTTTAATGATTATCTGGTTTCCTTCAACATATTCGAGCTTGTTCAACGCAATCGCATACGACTTGTGAACCCTGAAAAATGAACCTGATGGCAATTGTTCGAATAGACGTTGTAACGTTTGATGAACGATAAGTGTCTTACCGCCAAGAACAACCTTCACATAATCGCCCATGGCTTCAAGAAATAATATTTCTTCAATATCAACCTTATGGAATTTTTTATCCGCCTGAAGCATGATGAATTTTTCCTGCTCTACTTGACCGACATTCAGAACGCCCTGGAGCTTTGTAATTGCCTTTACAAAACGTTCGAAAGGAAACGGCTTCACCAGGTAATCGACAGCATTGACTTCGAAACCGGTCACGGCATATTCAGGATAGGCGGTCGTGAAAATTACAGAAGGAGGATTGACTAACGATTTATAAAAGTCTAACCCTGAAAGGCGCGGCATCGTGATATCGAGAAACAAAACATCAGGCTTAAGCACAACAAGTTTTTGAGCAGCTTCAATGGCATCATTGCACACGCTAATCAACTCAAGAGAGTCAAAGTCCTTGATATAGCGCATGAGGATCTCCTGCGATACAGGTTCATCTTCGACAATCATGCACGTGATCTTTCTCATGCTACTGTTATATTCAAATGTACGGTAAAAATATTATCGGTTTGCTCAACCCGAAATGAACAGGCCGGTCCATAAACCAACTTTAGTCGATCTTCGATATTCTTTAACCCGATTCCACCGGGCTGCTCAACGGAGGGTGCTATACCTTTGTTATTTGCTATACGGAAACGGAATTTTTTGTCGTCAGCGTACAAGTCGATCATTATAAATTCGTTCGTGCCATCGCCCATCATCCCATGCTTAAAACTGTTTTCGACAAGTGGCAACAGGAGCATCGGTTCAATTTTCACTTGGTCATCCAGCACATCATGATTGAAGGTGATTTTCGCATCGCCTTTAATCCGGTACCGCTGCAGTTCAATGTAATTTTTTATCAAGTTTATTTCCGATGATAAATTGACCTTGCCACGAGCCGATTCATAGATGACGTAGCGCAAGGTGTCAGAAAGTTTGAGAACAGCTTCGGCAGTCTCCGAAGATCCTTTCAAGGCAAGCCCATATAAAACAGTAAGGCTATTGAACAGAAAATGCGGATTCACCTGATTCATCAATGCCTTTAACTCAGCGTTCACTTTTTCTTTCTCGAGGATAGTGACCCGGTGGCGCGCCTCCTGAAACTGAAACCACTCCCAGGAAAGATCCAGGAGTGTTAGCAGGAAAATATACACAAAGAAGAATTTCAACAGGTCACCATAGTGATAATAGGATATAAAATAATAGTTAGGGAGAATAAGGTCGATCAGTTTATCAAACAAGATGTAGTTAAATAACGCACCGGCCATAATATTCAGGCAAGTTAGAATCAGAAAGACGATATACTTTTCATTTTTCAAAAAATGCTTTTGAATGACCCATTCGTTGATCGTTCCGAAGAGAATCAACGTCCCCAGGAAAATTGACGTATAGATGTGATCGATCATTCGCCACTCACTTGAACCAGCAAAGATGCTGAGGAGAACAAAATAGGCCGCTGCACAAAAGATGAAATCCTTTACCCAACGCATCTCGAAATACTTGGTCTGATACGTAGCCATCAGATAGTCCTTTTAAGCGTTAGCACCATAGCGTTGTCCCCTTCAAATGCGGACTCGTCATCACCAAACTTGATGAGGAATTTGCGGAGCTCCTCTGTTGAAGCGGTGAGCACGTAGGTTTTATCCTCATCTTTCCCGGAGTTTTCCTCCTGGATGACTTCATGTGAAATTTTAATTCGGTTTTGGCTAAAGAGTTTGTGAAGCCATTCTTCATTAAACCATTTAATCTCAATCACGTCACTACTCAACTTTCCGATCTTCGCAACGGAGTGGCTAGGCAGCAGGTGCATTTCGAAGAGTTCGTTCACGCTACCATCGCTTGCCAGCGGCCTGAAGTCAAGAAAGAGATTTTCGTTGAGGCGGAACAGGTAGACTAGAAAGACCGCCTCCTTTCCATCTTTTGTGAACACCATCTCATAAGCATAGGGGTTTTCCAGAGTCGAATTGATTTTCCATTTGTGGCCATCCTGATCAACCCACGTATTGATCAGTTCCTTCTTATAGACTACGTCTGTTTTAAAATAGAATGGATGAAGGGATTTGACGATGCAGCCCTGCAGTAACGCAATCATCAGCACAAAAAGCAAAAAATGTTTTTTTCATAAGAATATTGATTAATGATGCTCAAAAATCCCCTCAAAGGCGCATTCGCGGAAATTTTTTCGATGAACAGGCAGCTGGCATAGCCCAACACAAAGGAATTAGAGAGATGAATCGTGATGGGTACACGATTTTACCAGTGTTATAAGCACTGTTTTTTTGGGCGACTATGGAAGAAAAGAAGAATATTCTGGACGATAAGCTTCATTGGTATAAGGATGCCGTGATCTACGAGGTACACATCAAGGCGTTTCGCGATGCTAACGGAGATGGTATTGGCGATTTTAAAGGGCTGCTTGAGAAGCTCGATTACCTGAAAGACCTGGGCGTAACTGCGATATGGTTGCTTCCTTTTTACCCATCGCCCTTGCGCGATGACGGGTATGATATTGCCGATTATTTCAGCATCAATCCTTCTTATGGAAATATTGATGATCTGAAGAAGTTGCTGGATGAAGCACACGCGCGAAATCTTAAAGTGATCACCGAACTCGTGATCAATCACACGTCTGATCAGCATCCATGGTTCCAGCGTGCCCGCACAGCCCCGAAGGATTCAGACTTCAGAAATTATTACGTCTGGTCCGATGACCCAAACAAGTACAAAGATGTCCGCATTATCTTCCAGGATTTTGAAGCATCAAACTGGACGTGGGATCCAGTCGCTAATCAGTACTATTGGCATCGGTTCTTCCACCATCAGCCGGATTTGAATTATGATAACCCGTTGGTTCAGGAAGAAGTCTTTAAGATTCTTGACTTCTGGTGTGCAATGGGTGTAGACGGATTCAGACTGGACGCAGTGCCGTACTTGTTTGAGCGGGAAGGAACCAACGGAGAGAATCTGCCGGAGACGCATGCCTTCCTGAAGAAATTACGAAAGCATGTTGATGAGAAATATCCGGGCACACTGCTGCTCGCTGAAGCGAATATGTGGCCAGAGGATTCTGCCTCATATTTCGGAAACGGTGACGAATGTCACATGAACTATCACTTTCCCGTGATGCCGCGTATGTTCATGGCGTTGCAAACGGAGGATCGTTATCCAATCACGGATATCTTTGATCAGACTCCTGATATCCCGGCAACATGCCAGTGGGCAATTTTCCTTCGCAACCATGATGAACTCACGCTTGAAATGGTGACGGATGAAGAGCGCGACTACATGTATAAAGTGTACGTCAAAGACCCCAAGGCGCGGATCAACCTCGGTATCCGCCATCGGCTTGCACCGTTGATGGGAAACAACCGGAAAAAAATCGAGTTACTCAACTATCTGCTCTTTTCCCTTCCGGGCACTCCGGTGATTTATTATGGTGATGAGATCGGCATGGGCGACAATTTCTATCTCGGTGATCGCGATGGCGTTCGTACTCCGATGCAATGGTCGTCTGATCGAAATGCCGGTTTCTCCGAGGCGAATCCGCACAAATTGTATCTGCCCGTTATTCTTGATCCGGAATACCACTACGAAGCGGTAAATGTTGAAATCCAAAACTGGAACACGTCATCGTTACTGTGGTGGATGAAACGCCTTATCAGTAGACGAAAGCAATACAAAGCGCTGAGCCGCGGTGATATGAAGTTTGTTCAATCGGAGAACCCAAAGATTCTCGCCTTCACTCGCTCGTATGAAGAAGAGACCTTGCTGGTGGTTGTCAACTTGTCGCGCTATACGCAGCCTGTCGAATTAGATCTAACATCTTTCGCAGGTTACACACCGGTTGAAGTATTCAGCAAAAATAAGTTTCCGGCCATTCGCCAGGGTGAACCATATTTTACCACACTGGGCGGACATGATTGTCAATGGTTCATTCTTGAAAAACAAACGTCTCTACTTAATAGCACAAACGCATTACCGCGAATTGAACTTACCCATTGGGATGACATACTGCAGCGTGACTCAATCCTGCGTCTTGAAAACATTGTGTTGCCTCAATATATGAGTAAGCTTCGCTGGTTCGGAGGTAAAGGGCGGGTTGTGGAATCCATGTCAATCATGCGCTCAACATCGGTGCCACTCCCAGAGAACTCAGCGGTCTTTCTGCTGATCGAAGTAAGTTATCAAAGTGGTCTTCCAGATATCTACTTCCTTCCCGTTGCTTTCGGTAAAGAAAACCTAGCAATGAAGTTAAGGGACAATTGTCCAAAGTCAGTCATCTGTAATATGCGGGTGGATGGCGAAGATGGAATTTTGTACGATGCACTCTATGGTATTGAGCTGCAAGAATACCTGATCAAACAGCTTGGCACCAACCAGAAGATATCACTTGTTGAAGGTGACATCGTTTTCCTGGGAAGCGGTCATTTGGTGCAGCATCTGGAACGCCAGGAAAATATAAGGCCTCGTGTCTTGTCAGGAGAACAGAGCAACACGTCTATCATCTATGGAAACAAATTTTTTCTGAAGCTCTACCGAAAAGTGGATCGCGCAATGAATCCCGACCTGGAGATCTCGCATTTTCTATCGACACAAGGGAAATTCAAAAACATTCCGCCCTTTGTCGGATCGATTGAATGGTATTACGAACGCGGTTCGATGGTGCTGGGACTGATGCAGGAAATGGTAGAGGGCAGTGGAGATGCGTGGACCTACATGCTGGAACGCCTCGACCAATTCAACGATCGCATTCTCGAGCAACAACCGGGAATGGTCGCGCCTCCACCAAAAGTCGGCAGCTTTATCGAACCGATTTCCTACGAAGCACTGCCAGAACAGATGAAGGAACTCCTTGATGCGAACATTGCTGAAAAAGCGCGGCTCCTGGGAATACGTACAGGCGAAATGCACAAAGCGCTCGCGGCAGGCCAGTCACTTGATTTCAAGCCGGAGGAGTACTCGTTGCACTATCAGCGTTCGCTCTTCGCAGGGTTGCAAACACTTGTGCGTGGAACATTCCAGAGTCAATCGAAAAACCTGATGAAACTTTCGGACGAAGTGCGCGGTGAAGCACTCGAGGTGCTTGAAATGCGAAATGAAATCCTGAATGTGCTGAAGAATATCTATAAGCACAAGATCGATGTGACCAAGATTCGGATTCACGGTGATTTCCATCTCGGCCAAGTCATACACACTGGAAAAGATTTTGTCATCACCGACTTTGAAGGTGAGCCGGCACGCAGTTACAGCGAAAGACGATTGAAGCGTTCTCCGTTGCGCGATGTAGCGGGAATGATCCGGTCATTCCATTATGCTGCGTATGCAAGCTTGT
This sequence comes from Chryseosolibacter sp., assembly GCA_036402115.1. Lineage (GTDB taxonomy): Bacteria > Bacteroidota > Bacteroidia > Cytophagales > Cyclobacteriaceae > Chryseosolibacter. The sequence continues at coordinate 21,004 of DASWTM010000161.1, read as the reverse complement.
TCCTCGATAATCAGATCCGGAAATCCGATTTTCCAAAGTTGATTCCGTATGTCGATCAGTGGTATCACTACATGAGTCAGTTCTTTATTGGCGCCTACCTCGAAACGGTTCAGGGAAGTTCGTTCATCCCGAAAAACAAGGAAGACCTTCGAATTCTCATGCGAACATTTTTGCTTGAAAAAGCGATCTATGAATTGAACTATGAACTGAATAATCGACCCGACTGGGTTGTTATTCCTTTGCGTGGTATCAAGGCGCTGATGGGACGCGAAAGCAAACCAAGTATTGCGGGTGAGAAAATCGGTGAGGAAGTATTGGAAGCAAAACCATAAATTATGTCAGCAAATTTCATATCAAAGGCAACTGTCACCATCGATGCACCAGCAGCCAAAGTATGGCATGCATTGACTTCACCTGAGATGATCCGCGAATACTTGTTCGGCACGCAGGTAGAAACGGATTGGAGAATCGGAAGTGATATCGTTTGGAGGGGTGAATATCAAGGCCAGTCGTATGAAGACAAAGGGAAGATCCTGCAAGTGCTACCGGACAAATTGCTTCAACACACGTATCACAGTTCCATGTCCGCAATTGAAGACCAGCCAGAAAACTACTTTAATGTTACTTATGAATTGGAGGAATCAGATGGCCAGACTACCGTTACCCTCACCACGTCAAACCTGCCGGATGAAAATTCTGTAGAACACAGTGAGAAAAATTGGCAGGGCGTCCTCATGAAGTTAAAAGACGTGGTTGAGCGTCAACCGGAGAACGTCTCCTAGTGGATTACGCAAACAAGTTTGAAGTAATTTGCCCAACATTCGAATTTGAACTAAATTTTGTTCATGAAGAATGTAGCACTGGATGACATTTCCATCCGGACCACCCTGCGAGCTGGTGACCTCGGATACATCACCTATTTGCACGGCAGCTTATACAAAGCAGAATATAATTTTGGAATTGAGTTCGAAATTTATGTTGCCAAAACGCTTGCTGAATTTTATGAGCAATACGATGTTGAGACGAATCGATTCTGGATTTGCGAGCATCAAAGCAAGATCATGGGATGCATTGCGTTAATGAACCGGGGTGATGCTGCTCAGTTGCGCTACTTTTTAATTTTACCTGAATACCGTGGGATAGGCCTTGGTAGGAAGTTGATGGAACTCTTCATGGACTTTTTGAAAAAGTGTAAGTATAAAAAGAGTTTCCTCTTGACCACCGATGAACTGAACGCAGCAGCCAATCTCTATACACAGTATGGTTATAAATTAGCCAGCCAGTTCACTTCTGCTGCGTTCGGAAAATCATTAGTAGAACAGCGGTATGAGTGGACCGCAGAGTAATTACAGTGCTACCCGGAGGCTAACTCCACCAGGGTACGGATATAACTTGACGATAACAGCCTGTTGGCGAAAAATCGGACGAAACTTGTTGGCTGCAAGTCTCGTCACTGCAGCGTCAGCACAGAACCATGCGATCGCTCCACCAAATGCGATGTCCGATATCCAATGCACATCAAGGTACATGCGGCTTGCTGCAGTAAGTGTGGCCAGGGAGTAGAAGAATATTTTCAGAGGTACCGGCTCAACTTGTTTTGCCAGAATTAAGCTGGTGGTAAATGCCACCGTTGTATGACCCGAGGGCAACGAGTGATAAGGTGAATCAGTATTGAAGGGGTCTGTTTCGTAATTTCCTATGTTCAGGTTTGGTCTTGCTCTTCCGATTGCATTTTTAAAAAACGTTTGAACGACAGTGCTGCTTCCCAAGCCAGAGGCTAACATAAGCCCAGTCTCTCTTGCCCAATCGTTCTTGAGGAGTAAACCAGTAAAATAAAATCCACTGGTAACTGCTACTGCACTGTAAGGTTTTCCATAGTGATTGCCGATACGCTGAAACTCATCAAGAAGATCTGACTTTTTTCCGCTCCAGAATTTCCGCACGGGTTCATCGAGCAAGGAAAAAGCCGCTGTCCCCACAACGACCGCCCCTACTTTCAGAAAGTCCTTTCCCTTCCAACGGGCAGGCGATGTGAGGGTATAGACGGCACCGTCAACAGCTCTTACCACGTCCCATCGCTTTACATAAGCGGTATCAACCTGGGCGGAAGCAACGCACGGGAGCAATAAACAGACAACCCAAAAGTTTCGCATAGGTTAAAAGTAAACTGTGGGCGTTGCATAAATATTGCAATGGCAGGCAGGAACTTTTCGAAATAAGATTTAATCCGGATTTTCAGAAAATCAGCGGTAGCAGATCGATGTGTATGGGCAGAGTTTACAGTTCTCAAGGTCAGTAGTCTGGTCAAACTGTTGCTCTGGATTAAACAAATCCTCAAACAACGCTTTTAGGTGCATCTCGAATTCAGGTAAGATTCGCATGACATCTGTAATTTGATCGTTTCCCACGCGCAATCCGAACGTAAAATCTTCATCAAAAAGGTTGAGGCGATTGATGAGGCCGGGCACAAGCTTCGTTTGTTTGCTTCCGTTTGTGAGAAAATTCTTTTGATACAGCAGCGCATACAAGAGGGTCTGGAAAGCCGCTTTGTTTCGTTTCGAGTCCCGTAAGAACAGCGATGCGACACTGTCGAAAGCTAGTTTATCTTTCCCTGTCTTGTAGTCGATGACTCGAACAGCGTTATCCTTTCTATCTACACGGTCAATTTTTCCCCCCACTACTGCTTTGTATGGAGGAACATCCAGCTTGACTTGGAACGTCAATCCCTCCTGCTCGAGCCCTTCAATGTGAAACGGTGCGTGGTTCATATCAATTTCAATGATGCGATGCGCGAACCGTTTTACAATTTCTTTTACCACAAGCCGCTGACCTTCATACACCACACGCTTAGCGGGATCCAAACGATAGGTGCTGATGAAAACTTTGTCAATCAGATCATCAACCCGCTGTTCATATCCTGTATAATCTTCCGCTTCGATCAAGGATGTTTTCTTCCGGTCATTAATTTGTTTATAGAACTTTTCCATTACATCGTGAAGGAAGTTTCCTAACACGCGCGCGTCTAACTCTTCCTCCACTTCATCAGCTTCCCGAATTTTAGCCACGTGTCTCATATAGAATTTAAGGCGGCACTCGATATAGGTGTTTAAAGCCGATGGAGAAATTCCTTTGAAGTATATATTCCCCTCATTCAGTTTGATGAGCTGATCGATCACTTGCTTGTCTTTCTTCAAAACAATTGGGTTGATCGCCTGCGGTTGAATCGCGTTGTGTAGAATTTTCTTTTCGATCGGGATTCCGGACTCAAACAAAATTTGTTGCAGATATCGGCTCATTTCTCCCTGACCCAGGACATCGGTCTCGGAATTGTAGAATAGGGAGATATTCTCCGCCCGCTGGAGCACGCGATAAAATAAATACGAATATATCGCATCCTGATGCTCAACGGTGGGAAGTTTGTATGCCTTTCGAATGGAGAACGGCACATATGATCCCTTGCCACTTAATGCAGGAAAGGCTCCCTCGTTCATAGAAAGAACAAATACATTTTTATAATCGAGATTTCTCGTCTCAAGCACACCCATGATCTGGAGCCCACGCAACGGCTCACCGGAAAAAGGGATTTTATTCGTTCGGATCAATTGCCTGAAAAGTCGCAGAAACGATTTCAGGTGTGCTACGTTCTCATTCTTCTTTGAACCATCCGATGAATTTTTTTCGCCTGAGAAGACTTCATCAAGGCGATTGAAGAACTTTATGAAGTGAAATGCATACTCTTTGTCGAGACTGCCGAGAGAATCCAGCGATCCGATCTCGGTTACTATTTGCTTCAGGTATCGGGTGAGTGATGACAACGGTTGCACTTCGGTACCAAGATCGACCTCCTGAAACAGCGCACGATGAAGCATAACTTCCGTTGCCAGGTAACTCTTGGGAATATGAACCCAATTGTTTTTGAGGATCTCTTTTCGCTTGCTTTGGGCGGAACCTGCATCGGCAGCGACAACATACGGGTGACCGAGAAGCGCGAGTACCTGCCGGTGATTGAAATGATCGCCTTTTCGGTTGATTTGCAGATCAATGATCAATTCAACAAAATTGAATACAGGTGTACTGCTCAGCGGGAAACCCATGGTAACGTTCAACTTTTCGATTCCCGTAGAAATGCTGTGAAGCACGGGCAGCAAAAGTTTTTCGTCTGGAAGCACGATCAGCGTCTCTTCAGGCTTCATTCCTTTGGCAATCGCTTCATTGAGAATCTGCGCCATCAGTTTTACCTGACCAATCGGTTGAGGCGCACCGTATAAATGAATCGGCTTTTTATCTGAAATACGCTTCGAGAAATTAGAAGGTATGTCAGCGGGAAAAGTTTTTCGAAGCACTTTGTGTTCCTGGTATTCACGGAAAAACTTCCCCGCCTCCTGCGCGACATTATTGACATAGTATGTATCCATGTCCCAATGAACATGGGCACCTTTGTCGACAAAATGACTCAAGATCTTTTCCTCCGCTGCGGTGAGTGCGTTAAATCCGGCAAAGATCAATTTTGATGGTTCTTCGACTGATAACGAATCAACTTTGTCCGCGACTTCACGATGAAGCATTCCTTCAAACGCATAGCCACGTTTCGCAAGCTCCGTTTTAAAGACATTGTATACCTCGGCCAACCTGCGCCATACAAATAAGAATTTTTTCTTATTGGCAGTCTCAACTTCATCAAATGTCGACCAAAAATTCTGAAGGAATTCGCGCTGTTCTTCGGTGAGAAAATCAAAACTAGAATCAAGTTCCTTTTGATGACTCAAGTCTTTGAATAACTGGGATGCGTCAACGAGGTATTTATCAATCTCATCAAAATCACGCAAGAGCATGTCGCCCCAGAAGTAAAACTGGTCGATTCCCTCGGGTGTCGATCCTTCCTCTCCGTTGCCGAACACAAGTTGCTGGTAGACCGAATGCAGGACATAAATCAATTCAAGTTTATCCGGAACCTTAGCGCTTGAGAACTGTGAAATAAAATCTTCAATGGTGATGAGCTTCGGAGAAAATGCAGGCTTTGCGAGGAGCATTCCCAGATGTTTCCTGAAATAGAGACTTGCCCTTCGGTTTGGAAACACGAGCGTCACCTCTTCCAACACCGGGAAGTCTTTGTATACTTTTTCCGCTAATTCTTCCAGAAACGTCTTCATTCCTATAATCCCAGACTCAATTGATCCTTGTCCTTTACTTTCTTTACCATTTTTTCTTTTCCTGGCGGCCGCACTTCGACCAACTGCTTATTTCTCAAGTACAGTAAATATCCTCTTACGTCAATAAAATTCATCTGCCGCAGCGTATCCTGGTAAGCAAGAACCTGCTGATTGTCTCCCTTCCGAAACTCGCCAGTTTTAAAATCAATTACTACAGCGCGTTTGCCGTTGTAAATCAGTCTGTCAAGGCGACTCTCATCACCTCCCGGAAGTATGATTGGCACTTCCGTTTGTACTTTCCAGTCACGCGAAAACCACGATGCTACTTCGCTCATCGAGAATAATTCTTTCAATTGGACGCGAGTCGGTTCAAGCTCCTGCTCTGTAATTAACCCTTCCAATAGAATTTGCTTTAGCGTGTCATCCAATTCATCGGCATACTTCATCCGCGAAAGGACCGCATGCATATGAATACCGTAGTTGATCTTAGCGCGGGCTTCATCGGTTTGTTCGAAGAAGTTCGAACCCGTTTGCCGGATGACGAGTTTGTCGCGCCACAAGGTTGAGACATACTGAATTAGGCTTAGCGATTCAGATGCTTTTTTCTCCTTCGTCTCGGCAATGTTCCACTCGCCTGATCTGTAAACGGCTGTTCCATCATTCCACTTCGCGTTTAAATCAGCTGACCCTTGTATCGCATTGAATAACAAGTTCGCCACGGTGCCCTTGCTGCGCACCTCCGGATGAGGAGCTGTCACCATCAGGCCATGCTCTGCACGTGTGAATGCAACGTAAAGTAGATTGAGGTTATCGAGGTACGTTTTTGTAAATTCTTTTCGATAATCCTCTGCGAAATAAGTGTGTTCCAGAATCTTTCCATATTTCACAGGAAGAAAACCAACTCCTTTGAAGGGTCCCTGATCAGAATTCACCCAAAGATTTGGTGCTCGGAAACTCTCATGGTCAAGGCTCCAGCTGCAAAACGGAACGATCACAGACTTGAATTGCAGGCCTTTCGATTTGTGAATCGTCAATATTTGTGCTGCGTCAACTTCACCAGCAATCTGCACCGACTTCTTCTTTCGGTTTTCTTCCCACCACTCCAAAAACGCTCCGAGATCATTTCGCTCACGATTATAAAACTCCAGTACGAGGTCCTGAAATGCCTGCAGGTATACAAGCTCACCAGCGTTCTTACCCAGATCAAAAATATGAATGAGGGATTCCGTCAGTTCAATCAGCGGCAGCTTCTTTAGATATGTTTTCTGTGATGTGAATTCTTTAGGCAGATTGTTTTCGAATGTCGCGAGATTCGCCACAGCAAATACCTCCGGCATCGGACGATCCGGCTCGTGCAGGCGTGCAAATTCGAAACCGAGTTGAGCCCTGGCAATTGAGTCATCGGCATTGAGCAAATAGCGAAGCGCACCCAATAACAGATTTACGGAGGAAGCTCCGTCAATACGAAGCGATTCATTTGAAACTACATCATATCGACATCCTGGCTTGGCCTTTCCCGAGTTCTTGTAGTGCAACAACTGGGTGGCTATACGCTGACCTTCGTCATTTCGTCTCACCAAAATCGCGATGTCTTTCAACTTCGCGCCCCGAAACTGAAGTTCTTCCATCATTTTAGGAAGTTGCTCCAGTGCAAGCTCCATCCAATCGGAACTTCCACTAGCGATTTCCGGATCGTCCGCGCTGAAAAGGTTTACGTCTTTTTCATCCGGCTGTGGCCGCAGGAACCTGATCTCAACAAATCCTTCAGCTTGTTTGAAACTCGCCTGACCGACATCTGTGTAGGCGTCACGGGAAATTGTCTCCCCGGTCTCAAGCGCGACCAGTTCAGCAGCAGTCTTAAATAAAGCATTGTTAAAACCGATGACAGCTTTAGCGCTTCGAAAGTTGGTATCAAGCTCCCGCGTTTCGACACGTCCCTCTCCTATCCGGGCTACGATCTCGTTCTGCAGCAAGTTGAGATCGCCCCCACGCCAGCGGTAAATAGCTTGCTTCACATCTCCTACAACAAGGCCGGGATATCCCTGGTCAAGACTGTTAGTGATAAGGGGTTGAAAATTTCGCCATTGCATTCCGGAAGTATCCTGGAACTCATCGATCAGGTAATTCCGATAGAAGGATCCCACTTTCTCGTAGATGAACGGTGTGTCGCTGTCGCTGATGACTCCGTTTAGAAATTTTGGAGCATCCGCCAAAAGCATGACGTTGTTTTCGTTCTTGTATTCTTTCAGTTTTCGGGCAATGTCCGAGATCAATCCGAAAACGTAAAGATTTTTCAAGGCTATCTCAGCACTCAGCGCGCGTTGATAATGATCGTTGTACTCGGAAAGTATCTCGGCCATTAACTTTACAAAGCGCTGCTCCGCCAATTGCTGAATTGCTTTTGCGTGGAGAGATTTCTTACTATGCCAATTGTGTGGGTTGCCGTTGAAATGATTCAACACTCTTCCACCAATGGGCTTATACTTACTCAGATTTTTTTCATAAGCGAATTGAGTGAAGAACCCTGAAAGTCCAGAATTCTTCCCGTAACTAAAATCATCGAAGGTCCATCCGTTTGAATCCACGATTGACAAAAACTCACGTGCGGGCTTTGATACCTGCTCGAGGAAAAAGTTTTTTGTGCTCCAAAGTTTGTCTTTAATTTTTCGAAAAACTGAAACGTCTGAAGTTGTTTGTGACAGTTGGTCTTCAATCGCTTTAAATTCTTCCCGAAAAATTTCCTTTGCAAACTCGATCAGGCTGAAGCGCACATCCCAGGCTCGTTCGTTTTCGAGATTCTCCTTCGCAAATTCCACAACCCATTCCGTTAATTCTTTATTTGTACCGAGTTCATCGATCAGGTTGTCAATGACCTCTTCCAGAATTGTATCATGATCAACCTCGAGGCGGTAATCACCGATCAGGCCAGACTCGCGCGTGAACGAACGGATAACCTTCTGAAAAAAAGCATCAATTGTGCTGATTGAGAATTGAGCGTATTGGTGAAGGATGGAAGCCTGAACAGCCTGGCAATGTTGCTGAAAAGTCTGCGGGTCAAATCCGAGTTCCTGTTGCAGCTCAGTTGCCAATTCGTTTGCATTTCCTTTCGCAAAGTCATCGAGGTAAGAGAGGATTCTGTCCTTCATTTCCTGCGAGGCTTTGTTAGTGAAGGTTACTGCCAGAATGTGCTTAAAGTAGTCGGATTTATAACGCAGCGCGAGCTTTAGAAACTCTTTGGCAAGCGTGCGGGTTTTCCCGCTTCCTGCCGAGCTCCTGTAAATTGAAAATATTTTATCCTGGGGTTTGATCAAGAGGCAAGTTTACTAAGGAATCACGACAACTTGTGTCCGTGTCGCGTGCAGGAGACTAAAAATTTATGTTATCGCAACGGCAGCCCGGTTGCCCCCGTTAGCAGAGTTGTATAAATCGTTAAAAATGCGGAATTCAATTAAAAATCCACCCATTTGACTGGTTTTACACACTCTATATCTATAGAGCGAAAGAATAGCGGCAATTGTTTAAATTTGTTTACTCGTCAAACGACCCATACCCATGAAGAACATTAGTTGGCTTCTGCTATGCGCAGTATTATGTTTTTTTGTTATCCAACCAACCTCTGCACAAAACAAGAAACTCGATAAGTCACTGAAAAAAATTGATGGCTTATACAATGGCGGTGCTTTTGAAAAAGCACTAAGCGGACTTACGAAGTTCAAAAAAAGCGCGGAAAAGCTTGGCCCAAACAACAACTATCTTTTGATGGCTCACATCCGGGAAGCCAAGATAAACCTTGCGCTCGGAGTGCTGACTAATTTCGAGACCAGCATCAGTAATGCACTCAACACAAGCCTGGCCGCATTTGGCGAGACCAGCACAAGCTATGCTGTGACCATGCTCGATGTCGCAGACATCTGGCTTGAATACGGCAATTATCGCATCAGCCGGGAATACACGGAAAAGGCAGAAGCTATTCTTAAAAAAACAAACCAACTCAATGACGCATTGAAAGGTCGCATCGCGCTGGCCAAAGCTGAGGCGATGATAGGACAAGGGTTCGCCAACGCAGCAATTGATGTTCTCAAACAACACGAAAAATATTTCTTCGACCGGGCTGTTGAGAAGGAAACCGTTGTGGAGAACAATGAAATTAAGACCCGCAGGATTCCAGAAAACGAAATTTTCCAACGCTTCAATGAATACGCGCGCCTCAAGACACTGATGGGAAGCGCCATTGCCAAGAAGGGTTTGATTTCAATAATCGGAGCTGACAGCGAAAACCCAGATGTTGACGTGGCGTTTGGCGAGTTGGAGAGCTGGCTAAAAGGAAAGAAGAGATTCTTTGGTGAAACCAGTCTCGCAGAAGTGAAATACAAATATGTGTGGGCGAAATCTCTCGTTGATAACGGTAACCTCGTGCTTCCGTCATTCCTCGAATTCGACAATATTTTGAGTGAGTTGAAGAGACGAACCAATCCCACAAATACACTCGCCCATGAGTTATACTTAAACCACCTTAACTACCTCCTCAAGAACGGTAACAACGCGCGGTATCTGAACACCAAACTCGAATACGAAAAAGTTATCGACAAGTACTATCCTAAAGCAAGCCTGCACCGCGTAAACCTCAAGGCAGTTGAGTTTGATGCAAAGATCTCGCGCGACAATACAAAGAATCTTGAAAACGTTGCACTGAACACCGTCTCTGCCAAGTCTCTTCCAAAAGCGTACCCTACATCAATCCGGATCTATCAATTCCTATTTGACATCGCCTTAGTAGAAAAGCGATATGCGAATTGTGAAACGTATCTCAACGCACTGCTCGAAATAAAGAAAGAACTGTGTGGTGAAAATTCCGTAGAATATCACCTTGCTAAAATAAAGCTGGCAAACTTCTATCTCGACTACACGAACAAGATTGACGAAGCGGGAAAAATTTACGAAAGCAGTTTTTTCCAGATCGTTTCAAAAGAAATCGCGAAGAACCACCAGGATCGAATTACCATTCTCAATCACATTGCACAATGGTATGAATTCACTGACAAATATTCACTCGCTGCAAAAACGTTGAACGAGGCAAGAGACGCTGCGAATGACAAGTTTAAGAATACAGATATCCTCATGGGTATCGAACTCAACCACATTGCAAAACTTCAAATCAAGCTCGGTGATTATGAGCAAGCTGAGGCAAACCTGAAGCGTGCAATCGAGATCCTCGATTTAAAAACCAATCGTGAATACGTGGAGTGGCGTCCTGCTTTCATTAGCGCACTCGAAACGCAGGCTACGCTGTACGGTATCAAAGGAATGTTTGATGAGGCCGAAGATAATCTAGACGAAACAAGACGGCTTATTGCAAAGTCAGACATTCCCATTGGAGACGAATTATCGACCGCCAAAGAACTATCATCCCTGTTCATTCAACTTGGGCGCTACTCTTCTACAGATAAGCTGCTCACAACACTCATCGAAGACAGCGAAAAACTCTTTGGGCCAAACTCATTGAGGCTGATCGAGCCGCTCGTAAACAAGGGTCGAATTCTCCTTGCCAAGGGCGACTACACAGAAGCAGAGAAGACGGCCCTTCGCGCGAACCATATTGCCATTGCAACCTATGGCGAAAACTCAACCAAGTCCGCTCCGACACAAAAACTGTTGGCAGACATTTATTATACGCTCGGAGATTATGACAAAGCTGAAACAAGCATCACCAAAGCGATGGCAAGTCAGGAGAAACAGTTCGGCCGAAATCATATCGAAGTTGCCAAATCGATCTCTCAGCTCGCGCTCATTAAGTTTTACAAAGGCGATGACAAAAAACCTATTGAGAAACTGATGCTTGAGTCACGTGATATCATGGCTAACAAACTTGGGAAGGATAATCCTCAGTACGCAGAAATTCTCAAAAACGTAGCGGTGCTTTACATCTCGGAGAAGAAATTTGACATCGCATTTAACTCTCTTACCGTTGCAGAAGGTATTTGGAAAGCAAAGGCCGGAAAAAAGAATAACATTAATACCGCCAGCATTTATACACTCACAGGCGATGTTTACTATCAGCAGAAAAACTACAAGAAAGCTGAAGAGTTTTACAATAAGTCAAAAGCGCTATACAAAAGTGTTTTCAGCGAAACCCATCCCGAGTATGTGAAGGTGGTGTCGAAGCTTAGTAAGGTATACTACATGCAGAAGAACATCAAGGCCTCAAAAGAACACATTGAAGAGGCGCTTGGAAAGTATGAAGACTTCATCAAACAATATTTTCCTGCCTTGAGTGAACGTGAGAAAGCCAAATATTGGAACACCATTCGCGGAGATTTTGAGTTCTACAACACACTTGCATTTGGAAATTTTGAGGACTTCAAAGGAAGGGACCAAAAGAAAATTTATGATTACCAGTTGCTGACAAAAGCACTCCTGCTCAGTTCTTCAATCAAGATTCGCGAACGGATTTTGAACAGTTCTGATGAAGCGCTGAAAGCTCAGTACGCAGCGTGGATTCAAAAGAAAGAACTTCTGACGCTCGCGCTGTCAATGAGCGCCCAACAACAGGCGGAGGCCGAGATTGATGCAGCTGCGCTACACCAGGAAGTTGAACGATTGGAAAAAGAATTGAGTCAGAAGTCTGAAATATTTGGTGAAACATTCGAGTCAAAGAAAATTCAGTTTGCGGATGTCAAGAAATCGCTCAAGCCGACCGAGGTCGCCATCGAAATAGTACGTTACCGTCACTTTAACCACACGTTCACCGATTCGGTGATCTATGCAGCGTTATACACCAAGTCTGATTTTGCTGCACCAAAAGTGATTATGCTGAAGGACGGTCATAAAATGGAAGGGAAGTATTTCAAATTCTACCGAAATGCTATCACTGGAAAAATCCCGGACAATATTTCGTATGGCGTGTTCTGGCAACCCATCATTGAAGAAATCGGACAGGTATCTACGGTTTACATTTCGGCCGATGGAATTTATAATCAAATCAACCTTGAAGCCATTGCAACACCTGACGGTCGTTATGTGATTGACAATTCAAATATCGTTTTGGTGAGTAACACCAAAGACATCTACCTGAGGTCAACCAAGAAAAAACAAGCGGGCAGCGACAATACTGCCTCGATGTTTGGCAACCCAACATTTTATATAACAGCGTCAGCAAGCAGAAACATACCGGATCTTCCGGGAACAGAAAAAGAAATTAACCAGCTGCATTTTCTTCTGAAAGAAAAAGGTTGGATGACAAGCGAGTTTGTCGAGCGGTCGGCTGCTGAGGAGAAAATAAAGGAATTGAACAGTCCAAAAATATTTCACATTGCAACCCACGGCCTGTATCGTCCATCAACCGAAGTGACACTCGAAAAACAAATTGAAGGCAATGAAGCAGTATTAACCCAGAATCCGCTTATGCGCACCGGGCTTCTTTTGCGTGGGGCGGGAGATTTGCTAGACAAAACCGACTTTAACTATAACATGGAAAGTGGTATCCTCACGGCATATGAGGCGATGAGTTTAAATCTGGACAAAACAGACCTTGTCGTGTTGAGTGCGTGTGAGACCGGCCTTGGTGATCTCGAAGCGGGTGAAGGAGTTTACGGTTTGCAGCGCGCGTTTCTTGTGGCTGGTGCGAAAGTTTTGATCATGAGTATGTTTAAAGTGGATGACGAAGCGACACAGAAATTAATGCTGAAATTCTACCAAAAGTGGCTTAATACAAATAACTTAAGACAGAGTTTCATCGATGCGAAGAAGGAATTGCGAGTCGAATATCCCGAGCCAATTTACTGGGGAGCATTTATGATGATTGGATTAGATCAGTAAAAGATGACAAAAGTTTTCAGGTACGTTTTGATCTTCTTCTTGTTGACAGCGAACATCAGCTGCGACCAGATATCAAAAAATATCGTTCGCGAAAAAATGTTCCACCTGGAAGAAATATCACTGATAAGTTCCTATATCAAATTAATTAAGGTTGAAAACACTGGCGCATTCCTGAGTTTAGGAAATACGATTCCTCAACCGTTCAAAAGTATAATCCTCGCTTTTTTGCCATTACTGTTTTTGGCAATCGCGTTCGTATATGTGTTCACGAATCGATCGCTATCACTTCCGAGAGTGATCGCAATCAGTTTTGTGATTGGCGGTGGTGTCGGAAATATTTATGACCGGCTCGTTCATGGGTCGGTCACTGACTTCCTCCACATCAACCTGGGAATTATTAAGACGGGAATCTTCAACATGGCCGATGTGTCGATTATGATTGGAATGGTGATGCTCCTCATCGAATCGTTTATCGTTCGTAACAAAGAAGTTTTCGAAGGCCCGGCTACTGATAATAACGAGTCTACCGGTTAAAGACTTCGTCCTCTTGTTCAAGCTTTGTATTCATTGCAGCTTGTGATGCTAGCAATACTTTTTGCTTGCGCATATACAATGTCTGCAAAAAGGTTTGTGGCGGTGGCGTTGCCAACGTATCAGCATTGATAATTGAATCACGTTGATGAACTGTCTTCTCGATTGCAGCCCAAAGGTTATCATTTATTTCATAGAGATCACAGCCTAGCTTTCTTCTGGAAGCTGTGCTAATAGAAGGGAATCTGGCCTTTGAAATTTTCGCGTAACGCTTATCGCGATTAACGTTGCTCAGAAATTTCGCAACGAGCGGTAAAGCAGTATTTGCACCCTGACCAAGTTCGGTATTTCTGAATCGGATTCTTGGATCATCGGCACCCACCCAACTTCCCATCACAAGATTTGGCGTTACGGCCATAAACCACCCGTCAGCATTCGCTTGCGTTGTGCCGGTTTTTCCAGCCACATCATTGTAAACTCCGTACTTCCAGCGGAGACGTGAAGCAGTTCCCTCATTAACAACGGTCTTCATCATCTCCATGACGAGCTCCGCTGTTTCTTTAGAAACAACTCTTCTCCCGGAAACTTTAGGCTTAAAATCCCGCAGCACATTCCCCTCACGATCCTCGATGGATGAAATGAAGAATGGAAAGCTGCTCACCCCCTCATTCGCGAAACTTGCATATGCACCCGTCATTTCCATAAGCGATATCGCGGATGAACCAAGAGCAATGGATGGCACGTCAGGAATTTCGCTGCGAATCCCCATGTCACGTGCAAGGCGGATTGTTTTGTCTATCCCCGCGCGGTTGATCAACTTCACTGACACCGTGTTTACAGAATAGGCAAGTGCACCACGCATTGAATACTCGACCGGATAATCATAGTTCGAATTTTTTGGCGTCCACTCCTCCCCTTCGTCATCGATGTACGTCTCCTGTCCGGCAGGAATAAACTCACATGGAGAAATCCCTTCTTCGATCGCAGCAGCATAGACGAGCGGTTTGAAAATTGAACCCACTTGCCGTTTCGTTGCTACGCGTACGTGATCATATTGGAAAAAATCATGATTGATGCCACCCACCCATGCCTTCACTTGCCCGGACTTCGGATCCATCGCCAGAAAACCTGCGTTGAGATATTGAAGGTGATGCCTGATGGAATCAAGCGGACTGACTTTCGCTTCCTTCGGCCCGTCCCAGGTGAAAAGCTGAGTCGTTACAGGCTTGTTCAACTCATTAAGAATTTCTTCCTCCTCCAATCCTTCACGCTTCAGTTGCTTATACCGCGAAGTTCTTCTGGCTGCATCTACGACAACTTGGTCATTATTTCCCCATGGTTTCTCTTTGTTCCAATGTGCGAAAAACTGTTTCTGCAGTTCGGCCATTTGCTTGGACACTGCTTGCTCCGCATACGCCTGCAGCTTCGAGTCAATGGTCGTGAAGATTTTCAGCCCATCTGTGTAAAGGTTATAATGAGTGCCGTCTGACTTTTTGTTTTCGTTAAACCACTGTTGCAATTCCGCCTTAAGGTTCTCACGGAAATAAGGGGCGATCTCAGTCTCCTTCTTAGCAACACTGAATTTTAACCCAAGTGGCAATTGCTTTAGCGAATCACGCTCCTTTTGCGAAATCATGTCATATTTACGCATCTGCGACAGTACAATATTTCTGCGCGACAATGAGTTTTCCGGAAACAACCTTGGATTGTAGTTGTGCGTAGCCTTGAGCATTCCGACAAGAACTGCTGCGTCCTGTTGGGAGATATCTTTAGCGGTGGTTGAAAAAAATCGATTAGCCGCAGCTTGAATTCCGTAGGTATTATCACCAAATGGAATTGTATTAAGATAAAGTGCGATCAGCTCGTTTTTAGAATACAAGTTCTCGAGCCTGCGCGCGATCACAATCTCCCGAAACTTATTGACCAGCATCGAGAATGCCATATACTCTTTCCGCGGATAAAGGTTTTTCGCGAGCTGTTGCGTAATGGTACTGCCACCACCAGAGGACTCATCTTGCATAAGAATCGTCTTCACAAACACACGCCCCAAGCTCCGAACATCAACTCCGCCATGTTGAAAAAAACGAACGTCTTCGGTGGCGATGAGCGCCTCTATGATGTTTGGTGAGATATCCTTGAAATTAACCTGCGTGCGGTCCTGGATGAAATACCTGCCGATCAAAACGCTGTCTGCGGTATAGACCTCGGAGGCAATTGGATTTTGAATTTTTTCAAGTTCAGTGTTTGATGGGACATCACTTAACACAACCGATAGAAGA
Source organism: Chryseosolibacter sp. (assembly GCA_036402115.1). Lineage (GTDB taxonomy): Bacteria > Bacteroidota > Bacteroidia > Cytophagales > Cyclobacteriaceae > Chryseosolibacter. The sequence goes on along the minus strand of DASWTM010000161.1, from coordinate 5,229 downwards.
ATCAAGGAAGGCAGCATTAGAGCGCCAGCCAACGTACCGGCTATTTGCGCTTTTTTGTTCTTTTCAAAATACTTAACTGCCGCTGTCAGATAAGCGAGCAACAGTTGGCTCTTCGCTCGTACTACATCGCCAAACTTTACCCATCCTTCGCGGCCACCAATAAAATTCCTTTTCATACCCTTCGTCTCAGTCCGCGGGGTAAATAAAAATTATCGGGCCATCATTTAATGCAAACGAATTCAGTCGGAAAAATCCATTTCCGTGCGCATAATCAATCGTTGATTAACGTTCTGAGCAGGCTGCCATGATGAAAAAATCTACAACATCGGACAAACGATTAATGTCGCTTGTCCATGTTGTGATTACTCTGTGCGCAGTGTTTCTACCGGGTTGGTGACCGCAGCTTTTATTGCACGGTAGCTGACCGTGGCCAGCGCAATGACACACGTAGCAATAATTGAAATGGCGAACACGGACCAGTGGATGTCAATATTGTAGGCGAAGCCATTAAGCCACTCATTCATAAAGTAGTAAGAAACCGGAGCGGCAATAATGAAGGCAAGGATAATCAGCTTCACAAATTCCCGCGAGAAAAGTATCACGATACTGCCTACCGAAGCCCCCAGCACCTTGCGAATCCCCACTTCCTTGAGCATCTGATTTGCCATGAAGGAGATTAAACCGTAAAGGCCAAGGCAGGCGATAAAGATTGACATGCCTGCAAAAACCTTAAACAGCGTGAACGTACGTTCCTCCTGCAGGTAAAGCGTTTCAATGTATTCGTCCATGAACGCGTACTCAAAGAAGTACTCGGGATACAAGTCGTTCCATGTCTGTTCAATCAGTGAAATGGTCTCACTCATATTGACTGACGAAATTTTGAAACCGGCATCGTAATAGAAGTGGGGAAAGTTAAGCAGGACTACAGGTTCAATTGATTCATGGAAAGAAGCTGTATGGAAATCTTTCACAACACCGATCACAGGTGCTTCAATATTATTCACACCTATTCGTAATCGCTTGTCTAAAATCTCCTCCGGATTAGCAAACCCTAACCGCTTACAAGCTGACTCATTGATGACAAATACATAGCTGCGAGCAGCCCAATCAGTTGGGGGACTTGCTTGTTTCTCTTCAGACTCTGACATCCACCGTCCGGCTACTAGCTCGAGATCATAGGTTTCAAGATAGTGACGGTCGACAAGCTTAAGGGTAACATCGTATTCCTGCTTGTCGTTTCGCTCTACGAGAGAATAATTAGTCCCAAATCCATTTTCGGATACTGGTCCACCGATAGAAAAGGAGATGTTGCTAATGTTGGAGTTTGAACTTAACCGCGTCCGCAATGCCTCAATTCGCTGCGGATCGTTTATTGGAATCGGAACATTGATAATCGCATCCTTGGCGAACCCAAGGGGTGCATTTCGAAAATATGACATTTGATCTGCAACAACCAGCGTACCAACGATTAGCGCTTGAGCTATGATGAATTGAAAAGCAACCAAGACCTTACGAACTCCTCCGGCACTTCCGCTGGATGCCGTCATCTTGTTCTTTAACACAGACACCGGATTGTATCCCGATAAGATCACCGCTGGATATGCCCCAGAGAGTATCGTAACAATGATCGTGAGGACAAGAAGAAAAAGCAAGAGCGTTGGATCTGTGAACAATGAATCTCCGAGATTGCGTTCCAGGAAATTATTGAGCCATGGCAGCATCCACTCCACGATACAAAGCGAGATCAGCACGGAGAAAATCGTCAGGATAAATGTTTCCCCGAGGAAGTAAGTCGTCAGCTGTGAGCGCCTTGCACCAAGCGTCTTTCGAATTCCAATCTCCTTTGATTTCTTCACAGCCAGAGCCGTTGCCAGATTGATGAAGTTAATGCAGGCGATGAATAAAATAAATACTCCGAGAAGCGAAAGCATAATGAGCGAAGACGTGTTCGCGCTATCGGAATTGTATCGGCTGTCGAAATGTATTTCATTCAACGGCTGCAGCCAATAAGTCTGCCGTTGTTCATCTTCCTCGTCATAATACTTTTTAACAAAACGATCGAAACGACTTTCAACGTCCGACTCGGAAATACTTGAAGGGAGCACTACATAACAATAGCCGGCAGAATTCAGTCCCCAGTGATTAATATCAAACCCGACAATACCCTCACCAACCGTTGGAAAGGATATGACCATGGAGTATTGGATTTCAGAGTTTGCCGGAGGGTCTGCAATAATGCCGGCAATCTCAACATCCTCCAGATTTTCAATGCGGAATGTGCCCTCCTTCTTCCCTTTAAAAAAGTTCTTTGCTGTTGATTCAGTTAAAAATGCCTTTCCCTTTTGACCAAGCTCTACCTGAGGATTCCCTTCGAGTACTTTAAAGTCAAAAACCTGAAAAAATAATGAATCCGCAAAGAGCACATCTTCCACTTGAAACTTCTCCGTCCCAAACTTAACAAGGAGATCATCCTCTTCATGGTACTGCGTGACCAGCGCGACCTCCGGAAAATCATTGCGAAATGCACCAGCAACGGGATACGGTGTAACACCACTGTAATCAATACCGGACCCACTTTCCTGGTCATGAACGATCCGGTAAATACTATCGGCTTTGCTGTGGAAATTATCGTAGCTCAATTCATGTCGTACAATGAGGAAGATTACAATACAGCACGTGATACCGATACTTAATCCAAGAATATTGATTAGTGTGTAGCTTTGGTTGCGGACAAAATTCCGGAACGTGGTGATCAGATAATTTTTTATCATATCGGTGTCTATTCAACTTTTAATGTTCAGCAGGGTTTGGGCAACGGCAAGCTTGATTAGCGGTTGACGAAAATCAAGCCACTTTATAACATGCTGCCGCACAGATGGTTAGCGAATATTATGGCCGTTCAACTGTATCACATCTGATACAATGAAATGTTTGCAAGTGATACAATTGCTACCTTTATACATGGAGAATTCAAAGATATTGATCGTTGACGATGATCGCGACATTCTGGAAACCGCCCGCATGTTTCTCAAGCAGGAATTCAGTTATGTGCAGATCGAACAAGATCCAACCAAAATTCCAGCGCTCATGAAGATGCACGACTTCGATGTTGTGTTGCTCGACATGAATTTCAAAATCGGAGTGAATGATGGTGAAGAAGGTTTTTTTTGGCTGAAGGAAATCTTAAAATCCGATCCGCAGGCAGTGGTGATCTTGATTACTGCATACGGTGAAGTAGACCTCGCGGTGAAAGCAATGAAGCAAGGAGCTACTGATTTTGTCTTAAAGCCCTGGAAAAATCAAAAGCTTCTCGGAACGATCATGTCGGCTTTGCGACTTCGGGAATCAAGAAAAGAAGTCGAGAAGCTGAAAGTCACGCAGGAGAAATTAAATGATGTCAACGATCAGCCCTTCATTAATTTTATTGGCGAGTCTGCTGCGATCAAACGCGTGCATGAACTGATCGATCGCGTAGCAGGCACAGATGCGGACGTGCTTATTCTTGGTGAGAATGGAACAGGAAAGGAGTTGGTCGCCCGCGCCATTCATCGCAATTCGCAACGAAAAAATAAAGTCTTCATTTCCGTAGACCTTGGCGCGATAACCGAAACACTTTTTGAAAGCGAACTATTCGGGCATGTAAAAGGCGCTTTCACAGACGCGAAACAAGATAAACCAGGAAGATTCGAACTAGCCAATGGTGGAACAATCTTCCTTGACGAGATCGGCAATCTTACCATGGCGCTTCAATCGAAACTACTGACGGTGTTGCAAAACCGGAAGGTGCAACGGGTGGGCGCAACGCAGGAGATACCAGTAAACTTTCGTCTCATCTGCGCAACGAATATGGCGTTAAACGACATGGTGTATGAAAAGAAATTCCGCCAGGATTTGCTGTATCGCATCAATACGGTAGAGATTCGTGTGCCACCTCTCCGCGAACGGCAGGATGACATTCCACTTCTTACCGATCATTTTCTCACCGTCTATGGTAGAAAATACAAACGACCCGGCATGAGGATCGACAAGGGTGTCATTCAAAAGATGAAAAAATACTTTTGGCCGGGGAATATCCGCGAACTTCAGCACGCAGTGGAACGCGCAGTAATTTTAAGTGAGGAGAAAACGATCGAAAGTGCAGAATTGCTTATCAATCCAAATGCGTTAAAGCCAAAGCAAGACTCACATCAACCACGCACCCTGGAGGAAATGGAAAAGCTTTTCATTCTTCAGTCGTTGGATGATAATGACGGAAATGTCAGTCAGACTGCCGTGGCGCTGGGAATGACCCGCACCGCCCTGTATCGTAGAATGAAAAAACACGGGATCTAGCCAATGATCTACAGACGTTTCACATTTTTAATCATCTTCAGGATAACACTGATCGTTGCGAATGTACTCTTAATTTCAGCGATCCTCGGTGATAAGCGTTTGTTCTTCAATCAGATCATCCTCGGATTGATTTTCGTTATCCAGATTGGTGAACTCGTGCGTTTCGTCAACCACACCAACCGGGAACTCACAAAATTATTTTACGCCATCAAGCATTCCGACTTCTCGATCACCTTTAAATCAGCCGTGCTAGGAAAATCCTTCAAAGAGCTTCGGGAAAGCATGATCGAAATCATCCATGCCTACAAGCAAGTGAAAATTGAAAAAGAAGCGCAGTTTCATTTTTTGCAGATGCTCGTTAATCAACTCCATATCGGCATCATTGCGATCGAAAATAATGAGACGATCACGTTGATCAATCCAACTGCGCAGCGGATGATCGGTGCCGAGGGTGTTAAAAACTGGAAGCTCCTTCAGCAGATAAGCCCGGTCTTTGCGCGAGAAATCGAGCAACTCGGAGACAATGGAAAGAGGCTGATCGAAATGAAATCGACAGGTGAATCCTATTTTACGTCTGCGGCCGTGAGCACCTTGATTATTCTTGACAAGCCATTGAAGTTGATTACACTTCAAAATATCAACTCAGAAATCGAACAAAAAGAGATTGAAGCGTGGCATAAGCTCATTCGTATTCTCACGCATGAGATCATGAACTCTGTAACTCCGATCGCCTCGTTAACGGAAACGATGGAATCATTCCTGCAACATAAGGATGGAAGTGAAAAACAACTTCATGAATTAAAACAAGAAACCATTTCTGACATTCGATTCTCATTGAATACCATTCAGAAGCGCACCGAAGGGTTGCTTCAGTTTGTCGACAATTATCGGAAGCTT
>DASWTM010000160.1:0-16692 GCA_036402115.1 Chryseosolibacter sp. | reverse complement strand
TATCTGTCTTTTTGAATCTGTTCGTTGCGTGGAATTGCAATTTCGTTGCCTTCGCCATCGATGAGAAGAACTTCCTTGCCAAGCACCTGGTAAACCTCACCGGTGATGATCTCACCCACGATGTCTTTATACTTCTGGAACAGGATGTCTTTCTCAAGATCTTTCACTTTCTGCATGAGCGTCTGACGTGCAGTTGTCACTGCCCTGCGACCGAAATGTTCAATGTCAACCTGCTCTGAAACTTCTTCTCCCACTTCGAAATCAGGTTCGATCTTCTTTGCTTCAGAAAGGCTGATCTTATCATGATCCCAAATGTCTTCGGAGTCATCGTCAACGATCTCGCGGATGCGATAGATTTCCAAATCGCCTTTGTCAGCGTTGATAATGATATCAAAATTGTCGTCTGTAGCGTACTTTTTTCTGATCATGTTGCGGAACACATCTTCCAGGATGCGGATCATAGTAGGCCTGTCGATGTTCTTTTGTTTTGCGAACTCGGCAAACGATTCAATTAAATTTGCAACATCCATATAACTATTATTTAAACGATACCAACACAAAGGTTTTATCTACAGCAGCGAAGGGTACATCGATGGTTTTTGTTTCCTTCTTTTTACCGGAACCGATCTCCTGGTTGAGAACAATTTCGTCCTCTTTAACCTCCGCTAATTTACCTTCAACCTGCGTTCCATCCAGCAGTTTTACCTTCAAACTTCTTCCGACATGTTTATGATACTGCCGCTTCAATTTAAGCGGCTGATCTACGCCTGGAGTAGAAACTTCAAGCAGATAGTTGTCGCCAATCAGGTTCCGCTCATCCAGTGACTTTGACAGTTGCCGGCTAATTTCTGCACAGGTATCGATGTTGATACCGTTGTCGCCATCCAGTAGCACCAATACTTTCCCGGGACCTTTCTTTGCTGTTACCACCACATCCACCAAAAACTGATCGGGAGCCAGATGCGGCTCTACCAGTTGTCGTATTTCAGCATTCAAATCCATCAAAAACAGTATAAACAAAGAGGGGACCTTGTTCGTCCCCTCTAATTTTTTTCAGAAGCTGCGCAAAAATAATACAATTTCTGCGTATGTCAAGAAATATTTGCGACCTAAATATAGTCCGGCAGGTTTTTCAGGTACGTACCATAACCGCTCTTCTCCAATGGCTTAGCTAATTCAAGCAGCTGTTCCTTGCTTATAAAACCCGCACGAAAAGCTACTTCTTCAATGCAACCGATCTTTAGCCCTTGGCGCTGCTCAATTGTCTGAACGAAATTGGAAGCCTGCATAAGAGAGTCGAATGTGCCTGTGTCAAGCCATGCCGTACCGCGACTCATAGGTGCAACTTTAAGCTTTCCCTGACGGAGATATTCGTTGTTGACGTCCGTTATTTCAAGTTCCCCACGCGGACTTGGCTTAATTGCCTTTGCAATCTTCACGACATCATTGTCATAAAAATATAATCCGGGCACCGCATAATTCGATTTTGGTTTAAGAGGTTTTTCCTCAATTGAAATTGCTTTCCTGTTCTTGTCGAATTCGACCACACCGTAGCGTTCCGGATCGGTAACGTGATAAGCAAAAACAACTCCGCCATCAGGATCAACATTCGACTGAAGGAGTTCCTTCAGACCTGATCCGTAAAAGATATTATCACCAAGAATCAGCGCCACCTTGTCTTTACCAACGAACTTCTCTCCAATAATAAACGCCTGCGCGAGACCTTCAGGTTTGGGTTGTACTTCGTAGGAGAATGAGCATCCAAGTTTCTTTCCGTCACCCAGCAGCTTTTGAAACATCGGCATGTCGTGCGGTGTCGAGATAATGAGGATCTCGTTGATTCCCGCCATCATGAGCACTGACAACGGATAATAGATCATCGGCTTGTCGTAGAGCGGCATCAGCTGTTTACTCACTGCTAACGTCAGTGGGTAAAGTCTTGTACCTGATCCTCCAGCAAGAATAATTCCTTTCATTGATTGCGATTATTTTCTATTAGTAATGGTTAAAAAGTGCCGGATTTACACTTTAACTTCCCTGCCCTGATACATATTGGTGTAATACTTCAGGTACTCACCTGATGTCACATGCTTGAGCCACTCCTGATTGGTAAGGAACCAGTCGATTGTTTTCTCGATACCGACTTCAAATGTAGTTTCTGGTCTCCAGCCTGTTTCCGCCATAAGTTTAGACGCATCAATCGCGTATCGCAAGTCGTGTCCTGGACGGTCTTTCACGAACGTGATTAACTTTTCAGCAGTGCCATCCGGACGCGCAAGTTTTTTATCCATGATGTGGCAAATCAAACGCACGATGTCAATGTTTTTCCACTCGTTGTTTCCACCGATGTTATAAACCTCGCCATGTTTTCCCTGATGGAAGATGGTGTCGATCGCGCGTGCATGATCTTCTACAAACAACCAATCTCTTACGTTCTCACCCTTTCCATAGACAGGAAGCGGTTTATTGTTGAGAATGTTGTTGATGATTAGTGGAATTAATTTTTCCGGGAAGTGATAAGGTCCGTAGTTGTTTGAACAACGGCTAAGTACGGTTGGAAAGTGATAGCTGTTGTTAAATGCCAGCACAAAGTGATCACTGCTGGCCTTTGATGCAGAGTATGGTGATCTCGGATCGATCTTAGTTGTCTCAGTAAAAAACTCACCATGTTCGGCCGAACCGTAAACCTCATCAGTCGATACGTGGTAAAATGTTTTTCCTTCGTAGTCACCTGTCCATGCTGCGTTTGCCGCGATCAGCAAATTGAGTGTGCCGATGATATTTGTCATGGCAAACTCCGTTGGATTATGCAATGAACGATCAACGTGCGACTCCGCTGCGAGGTGAATTACACCATCGAATTCGTATTTGGTGAAAAGTGATCGAAGATATTCTACGTCAAGTATATCACCTTTCTCAAATTTGTAATTTGGTTTTTTTTCGATGTCGCGAAGGTTCTCAAGATTGCCCGCATAGGTAAGCTTGTCGAGGTTTACGATCGTGTATGTCGGGTACTTGTTAACGAAAAGCCTCACCACGTGCGAACCAATAAAACCTGCTCCGCCCGTTATCAATACTTTCTTGGTTGCCATTTGTTGTTAATTAACGAATGTATTTGTCAAAATTTTTGTGATCTCGCTGGTAGAGCACTTCAGTAGGCAGCGACTTGAAATACTCATACGTAATTTTCAAGCCTTCCGCTCGTGAAACTTTCGGTTCCCAGCCGATGATTTGTTTAGCTTTTGTAATGTCTGGTCTGCGTTGTTTCGGGTCGTCCTGCGGTAATGGTTTGTAGACCACTTTTTGCTTTGTGCCCGTTAGCTTTACAATCTCTTCAGCAAATTCACCTATGGTAATTTCATCGGGATTACCGATGTTCATTGGCAGATGATAATCGGACATTAACAAACGGTAGATTCCTTCAACTTCGTCATCGACATAACAGAACGAACGAGTTTGTGAGCCGTCTCCAAACACGGTGAGGTCTTCACCGCGCAATGCCTGGCCGATAAATGCCGGCAGCACGCGCCCGTCATTGAGTCGCATTCGCGGGCCGTACGTATTAAAGATTCGGACGATCCGCGTGTCTACCTTGTGATACGTGTGATACGCCATCGTCATCGCCTCCTGAAATCGTTTGGCCTCATCGTAGACACCGCGTGGACCGATAGGATTGACATTTCCATAGTATTCCTCAGTTTGCGGATGTACCATGGGGTCGCCATATACTTCGGACGTTGACGCAACCAGGATGCGAGCTTTTTTTGCGCGAGCCAGCCCTAACAGATTATGTGTACCTAACGACCCAACCTTTAATGTCTGGATAGGAATTTTCAGATAATCGATGGGCGATGCAGGCGAAGCGAAATGCAGGATGTATTGCAATTCACCAGGCACATGCACGTAAGAGGAAACATCGTGATTGTAAAATTCAAAATCAGCGAGTTTGAAAAGGTGTTCGATGTTTCGGAGGTCGCCCGTAATCAGGTTGTCCATCGCGATCACGTGAAACCCTTCCTTTATGAATCGATCACATAAGTGAGATCCAAGGAATCCAGCGCCACCGGTAATAAGGATACGCGGCTTAGCCATTGATCACCTCCCTGCCGATGCTGAAATATTTAAATCCTTGTTCTTTCATGACTTCAAGTTCATAAACGTTTCGACCGTCAAAGATTACGCTGTCCTTTAATATTGACTTTAATTTGTCGAAATCCGGTGTTCTGAATTCAGGCCATTCCGTTGCGATAAAAATAGCATCTGCGTTTTCTGCCGCGTCATACGCTGACTCAAAATATTGCAATTTGTCACCGTAAATCTGCTTCACGTTATTCATTGCTTCTGGATCGTGCACCTTCACAATTGCTCCTGCCTTAATAAACTCGTCAATGTTATAGAGAGCCGGTGCCTCGCGGATGTCATCCGTATGTGGTTTAAAGGAAAGTCCCCAAACACAAATCGTTTTACCCTTGAGGTTTCCCTTAAAATAATCTTTTACTCGATCTAGAAGCTTAGTCTTCTGCGTATGATTCACGTCCATCACGGCCTTCAACATTTTGAAATCATACTTAGCATCTGATGCAGACTTCGCTAATGCCTGAACATCTTTAGGAAAGCAACTTCCTCCGTACCCGATACCTGGAAACAAGAATCGCTTTCCAATCCTGCTATCTGTTCCGATCCCTTTGCGGATTGCGTCAACGTCTGCACCTACCAGTTCGCACAGGTTAGCAATTTCATTCATAAACGTAATCTTTGCCGCGAGGAATGAATTGGCTGCATACTTTGTCAACTCCGCAGACTTTTCGTCCATGAAAACAAGCGGATTTCCCTGGCGAACGTACGGAGCATACAAGGTATCCATTATCTTTTTTGCCTTCGCGCTTGTGGTTCCGATTACTACGCGTTCAGGCTTCATAAAATCTTCCACCGCCACACCTTCCCGCAAAAATTCCGGGTTTGATACAACATCGAACTCCACCTTCGCATTTTTCGCGATCCGTGCCCTAACCTTATCCGCTGTTCCTACCGGCACCGTGCTCTTGTCTACAATAACGGTGTAATCCTCCAGCAGCGGTCCAAGATCATCTGCCACTTTCAAAATATATTTAAGATCTGCCGATCCGTCTTCTCCCGGAGGTGTAGGAAGGGCAAGGAAAATTACCTTGGCATCTTTGATGCCTTCAGACAGGCTTGTTGTAAAAAATAATCTCTCTTGTTTGATATTTCTTTCAAACAATTGTTCGAGACCAGGTTCATAAATGGTTATTGTTCCGCTTTTGAGTTTGTTAACCTTCTTCTGATCGATATCGATACAGGTAACGGTGTTTCCAGTTTCAGCAAAACAAGTTCCGGTTACAAGTCCTACGTAACCTGTTCCTACTACGGCAATTTTCATGTGACAAGCTTAATTTTAATTCGCGAAAATAATGGTTTAAATAACAGACGAACCCTAAAGCCGGGTTCAACAACCAGCTTTAAAAAACTGTACCTAAAGAAAACGAACAACAAACAAACATTCGTTTGGTGTTGTTGGCATCCTCTTTTATATTGCAGCCCCAATTAACCCTTTTATGCAAACAATCACCGAAACTTTACCCGAATTAGGTTTTGAAGAAACCGAAAATCAAAAAATGATCGCCCAAATGGTGCGGGATTTTGGCGCAAAACATATCCGTCCGAAAATGATGGAGTGGGATGAAACGCAGGAATTTCCAGTGCCATTGTTTCAAAAACTGGGAGAGTTAGGTCTTATGGGAGTGCTTGTTCCGCAGGAGTACGGAGGGGCCGGCTTTGGATACCTCGAATATATCACTGCAATCATTGAAATTTCTAAGATTGATGGATCAATAGGACTTTCCGTGGCTGCACACAACTCGCTCTGCACCAACCACATTCTTTCATTTGGCAATGAGGAGCAAAAGAGCAAATACTTACCCAAGCTCGCTACGGGTGAATGGATAGGCGCGTGGGGCCTCACCGAACCTAATACAGGATCGGACGCAGGGAACATGAGAACGGTGGCGGTAAAGGATGGCGATTACTATATAATTAACGGAGCTAAGAACTTTATCACCCATGGAAAATCGGGTAACGTGGCTGTTGTAATTGTGCGCACCGGTGATGTAGGCGACTCTCATGGAATGACTGCCTTTGTAATTGAGAAAGGAACGAAGGGCTTTTCAGCGGGAAAGAAGGAGAATAAATTGGGTATGCGTGCGTCTGAAACGTGTGAACTGATTTTTACGGACTGCAAAGTACACAAGTCACAAATGCTAGGAAAAGAAGGTGATGGTTTTATCCAGGCCATGAAAATCCTGGATGGAGGAAGGATCTCGATCGCCTCCCTGAGTGTTGGTATTGCGATGGGTGCATATGAGGCAGCCCTTCAATATTCAAAAGAGAGACACCAGTTTAACAAGCCGATCGCTACATTTCAGGGGATCTCATTTAAGCTTGCTGATATGGCAACAAAGGTCGAGGCTGCGAAATTGTTAACGCTTCGTGCTGGCGACCTTAAAAACCGTGGTAAAAACGTGACCAAAGAATCAGCTATGGCCAAATTATATGCTTCTGAAGTTGCTGTTGACGTTGCGAACGAGGGGGTGCAAATTTTTGGCGGTTATGGTTATACGAAAGACTTCCCTGCAGAGAAGTTCTACCGGGATGCAAAACTCTGCACCATTGGCGAAGGAACGTCAGAAATTCAGAAACTTGTAATTTCCAAGGCTTTATTGAAGTAGTTTGGAAAATAGGAGTGAAATCTGCTATATTTGCAGCCCTAAAGAATAATTATGATCATCGTTAATGTAAAAGAGAACGAATCTATCGATAAGGCCCTTAAGCGCTTTAAGAAGAAGTTTGAAAAAACTGGTGTTTTGAAGGAATTGCGTGCCAGAACAGCGTTTGAAAAGCCGTCCGTTAGACGCAGAAACGAAATTATCAGGGCTGCCTACAGAGAGCAGCAGCAGTTGCGCGAGAACGCGTAATCCGGCTAAAGAAATATAAAGGATTAGCGGATAAGAAGTTATCCACATTTCGTCCTCATTATATCAACATATCCCCTTTGGAAGTTTTCTAAAGGGGATATTTTTTTTACATTGGACTACCGCGAGATGGCGTGTTGTGAATGATAGCTTCCTTTCTGAAATATCTGCGATTCCAAAAAAGAGTAAGTGCCCATACCCTTCTTGCCTATCAAAATGATCTGGAACAGCTTCACGGATTTTTAACCGAAAATTTTCCAGGAGAGAAGATCGAAGACGCCCAGTACGGTGTATTGCGCGCTTGGGTGGTAGCACTCGTAGACAACGGGCTTGAAGCCTCGTCCGTAAATCGGAAAATTGCCACGCTCCGATCCTTTTACAAGTTTCTTTTGAGAGAGGAGATTATTAAAAAAGATCCTACCAGTAAAGTCCGCATCCTTAAAACGAAAAGGAAGCTTCCCAGCTTCGTGAAAGTAAGTGAGATGAACTCGGCCATCGATCAAGAACAAGGTGGCGATGAGAATGAATTCATACGTTTACGGAACAAGCTGATGATAGAAATGTTTTACTCGACTGGTATCCGTTTAGCCGAACTTATCGGGATGAAAGATGCGGATGTGGACCTGGTGAATCACACGATTAAGGTGTTAGGCAAGCGCAATAAGGAGCGCGTTATTCCTATCCATAAGAACCTTGGCGTGGTGATAAAAAGCTACCGAGACGCTCGAAATCGAGAAGTGGGGAAAAAAGATCACACATATTTTTTTGTTACCGAGAAAGGAGATAGATGCTATCCTGTCTTAGTGCAGCGGATTGCGAAAAAATACCTGCAAAAAACGTCCGCTGATAAAAAGAGTCCGCACGTATTGCGCCATACTTTCGCTACACACTTGCTCGATAAAGGTGCCGAGTTAAATGCCGTAAAAGATTTGCTTGGGCATTCAAGCCTTGCTGCCACCCAGGTTTATACACACAACTCGATGGAAAAATTGAAAAAGGTTTTCGACCAGGCTCATCCGAAAGCCTGAGGGAAACGTTTAAATAAGAAGAAAAGACACGATGCCTATGAAGTGATCCTTACTAAATGAGACTTTTCCGGTAGTCAGAAATCAACCGGGGGAACAATGTTAAACTTAAATTTTTTCAACATTATGAAGCTTCAAGTACATTCCATCCACTTCGATGCAGACCGTAAACTTGTGGATTTTATTCAGAAGAAAGTCGATAAACTGGAAACATTTTACGACCGATTAGTGGATGGCGAAGTCTTTCTGCGTTTGAACAATGAGGGTATCGAAAACAAAACTGTTGAAATCAAACTCAATATTCCCGGATCACAACTATTTGCCATAGAAAAGGCAAGAACCTTCGAGGCTGCTGCCGATCAGGCAACGATCGCCTTAAAAAATCAGCTTTCAAAATTCAAGACTAAGCTGCGAAATGGCCGCGTGTAAGCCATGCTATAAAAAAACAAAAGGCTCTGACATCAGAGCCTTTTTTATTATCTAAAGACCAAATGATTTCTTCACCTGATCAACGTAGTCAAGCTTTTCCCACGGAAACAACTCTACTTTAATCCTCTTTTCTGACTTCTTGCCCTTGTTGAAAACTTTCTCTACCACTTTCGGCTCACGACCCATGTGACCATAAGCCGCAGTCTCCGAATAGATAGGTGTCCTCAGATTGAAACGCTGTTCAATGAAGTAAGGGCGCATATCAAAGATCTTTTCAACCTTGCGTGCAATCTCACCGTCATTCAGTTTTACTTTCGATGATCCGAAGGTATTCACATACAGTCCCACGGGCTTAGCAACACCGATCGCATAGGCAACCTGCACCAATACTTCATCACACAGTCCGGCAGCGACCAAGTTCTTGGCTATGTGACGAGTAGCATACGCTGCAGAGCGGTCAACTTTAGAAGGATCTTTGCCTGAAAATGCACCTCCACCATGCGCTCCTTTTCCACCGTAGGTATCAACAATAATCTTTCTTCCTGTCAAACCGGTATCTCCGTGTGGTCCACCAATTACGAATTTACCTGTAGGGTTCACATGATATTTGATGTCATTACCGAACAGGTTTTGTACTCTCTTGGGGAGCCTCTTCTTCACGCGAGGGACAACGATGTTAATCACATCTTCCTTAATCTGTTTCAGCATGGCTGCATCCTTATCGAAATCATCATGCTGTGTTGAAATTACAATGGTATCAACGCGCACGGGTCTGTTCTCATCATTGTATTCGATCGTCACCTGCGATTTCGCATCCGGTCTGAGGTAGGTCATTACCTTTCCTTCTCTCCTGATCGTTGACAATTCACGAAGCAGTGAGTGAGCAAGCTCCAGTGGAAGCGGCATAAAGTTGTCCGTCTCATTGGTTGCATAACCGAACATCATCCCCTGATCGCCAGCACCCTGATCCTCTTTCTTCTTACGCTCAACCCCCTGGTTGATGTCGGCAGACTGTTCATGGATAGCCGAAAGGATTCCGCAAGAGTTTGCCTCGAACATGTACTCACTTTTCGTGTAGCCAATCTTCTTGATCACATCACGAGCAATGTCCTGCACATCGAGGTATGCTTCAGACTTGACTTCTCCAGCCAATACAACCTGTCCTGTTGTAACAAGTGTCTCGCAGGCAACTTTTGAGTTCGGGTCATACGCTAAGAACGCATCAATTAACGCATCTGATATCTGGTCGGCAACTTTGTCCGGATGGCCTTCGGAAACTGATTCCGAGGTAAAGAGATAAGGCATGGTGAGTTATGTTTTTATTTAAGGGGGCAAATTTATGGGAATTGAATCAATTGAAAAATATATTCAACTCAATGCGCAAGAAATAAGTAAACAGCTGGTTTTTTCGGTATTTCAATGCTTTGCATCCGCCATTCACGAACGGTCCTGGTTTTGATTGATTCATCGCTCCCAGTGATGTCAAGCGCAATACACAAATCTGTGGCGGGGCCTAGTGTATTGGTCAATGATTTTAAGACTTGATTATTTCGAAAGGGTGTTTCAATAATAATCTGGGTTTGCTGGTTTTTTCTTGATTCTTCTTCCAGGTGCTTGACTTGGCGCGATAATTCCTTAGAATCGATTGGCAGATAGCCGTGAAAAGCGAATTTCTGCCCATTTAGACCTGAAGCCATCAACGCCAGTAGCAAGGAAGACGGCCCAACGAGCGGAACAACCTGGATTTTATGGCGATGACAGTAATGAACAGCAAGCGCTCCCGGATCAGCTACACCAGGACAACCGGATTCAGAAATTACACCTACGTCAAAACCTTCGTGCGCGGGGCGCATAAGTTCATCCACATTAGCCGCCACTGTATCTTTATCTAGTACACTAAAGTGGAGCGATTCAATTGTGTCATAGACTTTAAGCGAACTAAGGAAGCGCCTGGCCGTCCGCACATCTTCGGCAAGAAAGTGGCGGATGCCAGGTAAGACTTCTCTGCATTGTGATGTGATGACCCGGTGATGCGTTTGCTCAGCGATAACATTAGGAATTAAAAACAATCTACCTTTGTTCGTCATAGCGAAAGTATATGGGCAAATTTCTAATAATTACTGGAATAGTATTGGTGATTGCTGGCCTGGCGATTCAATTTTCCGGACGCATTCCTTTCTTTGGCAAGCTCCCTGGTGATATCCATATTCAGCGTGGAAACTTCTCATTTTATTTTCCGGTTGTCACCAGCATCCTACTTAGTATTATCATCTCATTAATTCTGTACTTTTTAAATAAAGGAAGGTCTTGACAATACTTGAGTAACGCTTGTGGCGTTCTAGATCTGCTCGTTGTGGATAACCAGATCGGTAGTTTATTTGCCGATAATTTGCGAATTTCAAGGTTTTGTTAGCGGTGAAAAGAATTCTTCAGATTGCTACCTTTTTGATGCTGCTGCTGCCCGGTGCTGTTTTGGCGCAGGGTAACGCAACCGTGCCTCTCAGTTTTCCCGACAGCGTATTAATTGTCTTTGAAAATACACGCAATGTTGATGCATCCGTAATTGGTAGCGGTTTTGCCGTAGCGTGGAATAGTCTCGGTATTGATCAGCAACAGGCGATTAGAAAGCAAACAAGCCTGATGAAAAGGAAAAAATATCCACTCAGGCCGCACATCGTAACTTACTTTGGTGCCATTGTCAATGCAGCAAATGTCGAAAAGACAGACGCATCAACACTTTCAAAATATTTGAGTGTGGCCGGAAAGGTGATCGAGAATTATCCTACTGCCAAGGTGCTTACCTTTCTTTCCTCGGCAAACACATTTTTTCAGCATCACGCGTTACACTTTGAAAAAAGTTATCGTCTCCTGGCCGGTGAAGACGCTTATACATTTGAATACCGCGAAGCAGCTCCGCTGATGAGTCTTGACGACACCACGCAGTATCAGAGTGAGCCTGTACCCGATGGCGCTTCCCAAATGGAAGACACATCAAACGAAGACACGTGGTCGAGCGACTCTGTTGCGGAAGAACCCCTTGCCCCTATGTGGATGACGCCAGCGATACAGCCCGACCCAATGGGGCCAGTGATTCGCTTCAACAAGATTACATTAACATTTGTGACGCAATATGACTCTGTCTCGCTCCGCGGAACCAAAGGAATATATTCGCTAACGGACAGGCTATTTGTTGGAGACGGTGGTTCGTTTGACTGGACGTCTGCCGGTTTACATCCGGACTCTGTCAATTGTACGCTGACGGGGTTTAACTTCGTGGTGACAAAACCCGAGTTCAAAGCCGATCTTGTCAAGCTAAATTACCTGGGCAAAACACCCGGTCTCATCCCGGGCACTTTTGAATTTAAATCGCAGCCACGTAGAGACTCCGTTGCGTCAAGCTATCCCCGCTTTAAGTCGTATCAAAGTGACCTTAACATAAATGGCTTGAGCGGTGATAACGTCCGGTATCGCGGTGGCTTTTCATTGACAGGCTCAAAAATCTCCAGCGCTTCCGCACTAGGTGAAGAGGCAACGATTGAAGTATATCACCAGGGTGCAAAAAAGTTTCAGGCGAAGTCAACAGACTTCACCTTCACCGACAACGCTATTTCCGCGACTAAAGCGAGGATCAACATTCAGCAAGGCAATGACTCCATCGTTCACTCACTCGTGAGAATGAAGTACAGCTTCGATACTGACACTACGCAACACCTTTTGCTCATGAAAGACAAGGGTGACATGCGCAACGCCCCCTATGCGGCTTCATTTTTTGGCGTTGATTTTACAGCTGACATCTTGCGCTGGGATTTGAATTCTGACAGCATGAACATTCAGACGGATGGCGGGCGCAGTATTGTTCCGATGATCATTGAATCAAATGATTTCTACGACATTGAAGATTATCGTCTGCTGAAGGGAACGGGCTTCCGGTTTCATCCACTTACACTTGTCGTTAGTTATTCATTGAAAACTGGGCTCAAAGAATTTTACACCGGTGATCTCGCAAATTTTTCGGGACGCAGTATTCCAGAAATAAAATCTGCCGTTGAATTTCTCGCGCAGAAGGGAATGATTGTCTATAATCCTCGCACGGATGTCGTGCGTGTAAAGGATAAATCAATTGCCTTGGTAAAAGCTTTTCGGGGTGAAGCGGACTACGATAACCTCAAGATTCATTCGGTGATCGATAGTTCTGCCAACGCATCGTTGAATTTCAGGAAGGGATACATGACCGTACGTGGTGTTGACGAATTTAAGGTGAGTGATTCGCTGAACGTTCGCATCAAGCCCGACAGCAGCATCATCACACTGATGCAAAATCGCGATTTGAAATTCAACGGAACGATCACGGCCGGTAATTTCGAAATCAGCGGCAAGGGTTTTACGCTGAAATACGATAGCTTTTTTATCAACCTGACACATATTGACTCCATTAACTTTTACGTCACCGAAAAGAATGCACGCGGACAGGAAATCAGACGCAAGGTTAACAATTCAATGGTTGGCGCTGACTCTACCGCAGCTGCCGCTGGCGGCCTCGGTGATATCTCAAAATCCTCTGGAACGCTCTTCATCAGCAAAGCAAACAACAAATCAGGAAAAGTAAAGGTGCCGAATTTTCCGCGGCTTGACGCAACTACCGGTGGCGTAATCTATTTCGATCGCGAAGAAGTCCTTAAAGGAGTTTACGACCGATCTATGTTCTTCGTAGTACCTCCATTTAAACTCGATAGCTTGAACGATGCTGACCCTGCGTCAATCAACTTCGATGGTACGTTTGTATCCAGCGGGATGTTTCCAAGCTTTAAGGAGAAACTGCACACGCAGCCTGACAAGTCGCTGGGCTTTGTCCACACGATTCCAGCAGCCGGATACCAACTCTATAAAGTTGACGGCAACATGAAGGGGATCCTTTCCATGGACAACCGGGGACTGCGCGGAATAGGCACGATTGAATTCCTGGCAGCTAAGCTTTCATCACAGGATTTTATCTTCTATCCCGACTCTGTCATCACGCGCGGAAACCGTGGAACGATTTCAGAAATGCAATTTGGCTCGATTAAATTTCCACAGGCATCGTTGCCAGACTTTGATATGAAGTGGTATCCGAAAGAAGACCGCATGCGTCTCAAGAATTTGAAAGCACCTTTTAATTTCTACGATTCGACCGCGCAGATGCAGGGCTCTATCACCATTTCAAAAACCGGGGTTGGGGGTGCCGGTAAACTCGAAACCCGAGGAACAGAATTGATTTCGCGCGATATGAAATTCAGCGGTGAGGATTTTAGTGCGCGCCATGCGAGGTTTAAAGTGAAGTCAGACGACCCGAACAAAAATCTGCTGGCTGGTAACGATATACGGCTTCGGTTCAACCTTCGTGAGAACTACGCTGACATCAGTCCAGAAGTTGAAGGAGTCGCAGCGATCGAATTTCCGTACGCACAGTTTAAGACTTCCATTACCAAAGCGCACTGGGATCTGAACGCGCACAAAATAACGATGAGCAAGGATCCAAACGTGCCGATCGAAAACTCATATTTCTATACGACTCGAAAAGATCTAGACTCACTTAGCTTTAATGCGGAGAAAGCAGAATACGATCTGAACTCGCAACAGCTGAAAGTCAGTGGTATTCCTTTCATCACCGTGGCAGACGCGCGCATAACACCGGAGAACAACGAGGTACTGGTCCTGGAAAATGCAAAGATCGGAACCCTGAAAAACACGACAATTGTGCTTGATACGCTAAACGGTTATCACCGGTTGACTGAGGGTGTTTTGGATGTGATTTCCAGAAATGAGTTCAGCGGTTATGCAACGTATCAGTATGTGAATTTTTTGAATGATACGTTTGCCATCAAGATGACCGATTTTCACCTCGAAGCAATCAGCGAAACAGAACAGTCACGGAGATCACAGCGCAAAAACTCCGTGGCGCAGATGCAGACGGTGGCGAAGGGTTCAGTCGAAGAAAATGAAAGCCTTGTGTTGGGAGCAGGCATGTTTTACAAAGGGGATATGGTAATGTACGCCACCCGTCCCGCGTTGCAACTCGCTGGCTATGTGAAACTCGACATCCGTAAAATAAAAGACTATAACACATGGATTCGCTATGAACAAACAGGGGATGAAACCGAGGTATTAATACCGTTTGATCAGGCGTTGACGGAAGATGGCAAGAAACCATCCGCAGGGCTGCACTTCAATGCCGCAGACAATGAGTTGTACATAACTTTCCTGAACGATAAAAAAACGGATGATGATGATTCATTCTTTGAGCCGAGCGGAATGCTATTCTATGATAAAGAGGCCAAAGAATATAAGATTGAAGACCGGGAGAAAGCTGCCGGAAACAAATTATCTGGAAAAGTTTTCGGATACAACGATGAGACCATGCAGGTGCGTTTCGAAGGGCCGGTAAAATTCTTCAATGGAACCAAGGGCTTTAACATCAACGCAACAACCATTGGCTCCGGTAACCTCGAGACCAATGATATTAAAATGAATTCTATGGTAGTGGTTGACGGGACTTTACCTGCCACCGCGCTTGATCTCATGGCTCGAAATCTGGCTGATGTAATCAAGAATGAGGGTGCCGAAGAAGGTCTTGGTGATCAGACCGAACTGCTTTACAAAATTGCCGACATCGTTGGCGAAAAGCTTGCCAAAGATTACGAGCAGCGAAGCTTACAGGGCTACGTTTCATTGGCAACATTGCCGCCCCTTATCAAACCGTTAGTTGTATCGAATGTAAATTTGAAATGGTCGCCTGCGCAAAAGGGTTTCTATAGCGAAGGACTCATCGGGATTTCAAACATCATGAAAAACGATGTGAATGGCGGATTTGAAGGTTTTATGGAGATTCGAAAAACCGAAGATGGTGCGCCCGTGTTTCATTTATTTTTCAAAGCGTCTCCTGAGTCGTGGTACTATTTTGGTTTTGAAGACAACAGGCTTTTGATTCATTCTTCTAATTCAGATTTCAACACGGCCATTGCGAAGAAGAGCAACGCAGGGAAAGCCAAAGTGGGCGAAGTAGCCTTCATTCCTGGCAGTGACGATGAGACACTTGCGTTCATCAACAAGTTCAGAAAGGCATACTATGGCATCGATGTTCCGTACAGTCTGAGTGATGGAAGCCAGGCAATCCCGAAGAAAGCGGAAGAGCCTGCCAAAAAGAAAGAAGAAGACGATGGTTTCTGATAACGTTGGTTCGTTATTCGGTGATTGCTTCCCTGTCTACCCTGCCTGTAATAAGAAACAAATTAATGCCAGAATGAATTAAAGTGGCTTCACCACCTCGGGCTCATTCGTAGAAGCGATACACTCAAGTTTCCAGTTGCCATCGTTTTGTTTGCGGTAGATTGACACCCAGGCATAGCGCGTGGTTTCTTCAATTGGACGTCCTACGCTGTCTTTCGTATCAAGCACGACAAGTTTATCGACAACCATATAGGCCAGTGTATGATCATCAGAAAATCGCAACACTGGAGGAGTGACATCATCCCATTTTTTAAATTCAACAGCATTGAAATAAGACTGAAAAGCGTCTTTGTCTTTTTCGGGCGATGTCACTTTGTGAATCTTTCCCCGGTTCACCGAAATCATCTCCGGGCTAAACTGCTCAATCATCGCTTGGGCATTCTTTTCAAAATGCGCAGCACGTGAGTCTTCATGAATCTTTCTAAGCGCTTGCTCATCGCCCTCGTCATTCCTTGATGCCTGTGCGCAGCTTGAAAAAATCAGCGCAGACAGACCATAGATTATAATTTTTGTAGTAACATGCATAACCCAAGATATTCTAAAACCCGCTTATGAAAGTATCCCTCAACTTACGGCAGCATCTCATTCTCAGGCTCGCCATCGTATCAACTGCATTTTACATTGCCTCGTCTACGTTTAGCATGGCACAGACAGCGCCACAGGTTGCTGCGATGGTCTTTGAGAAAGACATCATTCCTGAAGGAATTGCATACGATGAAAAGTCAAAAACCATTTTTCTGTCGAGTATTCATAAAAACAAAATTCTGGCAATCACGTCTGAAGGTTTCCTTGATGACTTCGTTCCGTCAGGGAAAGATGGAATCAAGCAGGTTTTAGGGATGAAGGTTTTTAACGGGCAGCTCTGGGCTTGCAACAATACAGCCGAGCACGACACCTTGAACCGTGAAGCAAACATCCATATATATGACCTTGCTACGAAAAAACTTGTAAAACGAATCACGATAAAAGACGGAACCCCGCACCTGTTC
>DASWTM010000159.1:0-1574 GCA_036402115.1 Chryseosolibacter sp. | reverse complement strand
AGCAAAAGCTGTGGGCGCTTGAATGTAGGAATGACTACCGAAATTTTCATTTGGAACACTTTCGAAGCAGGTAGAAAAAAATTTATGCCGTGAATCCCGTACTTGATAAAAATGAAATCTCATCGATCGCTATTTTCCGTGCGTTACAACTTGGAGACATGCTATGCATCATTCCCACCGTGAGAGCGATTCGAGCTGCCTATCCAGAAGCCTCAATCACCTTGATCGGCCTCCCATGGCAAATTGACCTTGTGAAACGCTTTCCAAATTACTTTGATTCGTTTGTTGAATTTCCAGGATGGCCAGGCCTTCCCGAGATTCCCTGGGAAGCTGAACGATCAGTCGCGTTCGTGAAAACAATGCAGGAGCGGAAATTTGATCTCGTTTTTCAAATGCAGGGGAACGGGATACTCACGAATAGTATGTGTCTGCTTTGGGATGGAAAATTTACTGTAGGATTACGCAAATCCTCAGAGTTCATTTCGAAAGGTATTTATACCGTTTCCGAAGATACCGATCATGAAATACTTCGGTTCCTGAAAATCCTGGAACCCATAGGAATTGAACCAAAGGGTACACACCTTGAATTTCCTATCAGCGAAGGTGAGCGTCAGCTTTTCCACGCGTCTAGTGAAACTCTCGGGATAAAAAACAAAAAATATGTTTGCATTCATCCAGGAGCACGTGACCCAAAAAGAAGATGGAACCTCGAAAACTTTGCCCAAGTCGCTGATGCTGTTCATCAACACGGTTACGAAGTTGTCCTTACGGGATCCGTATTTGAATTGGACATCATGAATAAACTTGCGTCACTCGCAACCGCACCGGTCATCAACTCTGTTGAAAGATTGAACGATGTAAGTCTCGGTCATCTTGCAGCCATCATTAACAGCAGCTCCCTACTAATCAGCAACGATACTGGTGTGTCACATATCGCCTCGGCTCTAAAAGTGCCCAGCGTGATCATCTTTTCTCCGTTCTCGGACCAAAATCGCTGGGCACCCTTAAATTCAAAACTCCACATTCCAATTTCTTCCCAATCAGCAACCGATGTAAACGAAGTGATCACCTCCGTACTTGACCACCTTAAGTTAAATAGGTTGCATTCAAGTTCCCCCTGGGGGATTTAGGGGTTCTTCTCAATAAGGAACGAACCAATCACCAGTGCATCAAATGGTGACGACCAAAAACACTCCACGGCATCCCGCGGTGTACAAACAATCGGTTTTCCTAATGTATTGAATGATGTGTTCACCAACACAGGTACACCGGTCAACGCGTGAAACTCTTTCAGCAGACGATAATAACGTGGATGCTGCTTCTCATTCACGGTTTGAATCCTAGCCGTGCCATCAACATGGCGCACCGCTGGAATCCGATCGGCTTTGTCTTCCTTAACAGGATAAACAAACAACATAAATGGCGAGTACTCCGCATCCTTAAACCATTCGCGAGCATGCTCTTCCATCACCACGGGTGCAACAGGGCGGAAATCCTCGCGATCTTTTACCTCATTCAGTCGAGCCTGCATGTCCGGATTTATTGGCGAAGCGATGATTGAACGGCTACCCAAT
>DASWTM010000158.1:0-33997 GCA_036402115.1 Chryseosolibacter sp. | reverse complement strand
TAGCTCTCCGCAACGAACGTGCTGTGGTGAGGTTCATGTAATTGACGCAGGCAATCACGAGTATGAATATAGCAATGACGGAAAACGTATAGACACGGAACATGCTTCCATTGGGTTCAAATTCAAGTCCGAGGTTAGACTGAAGGTGGATCGATGTCAGTGGCTGCATAAACATTTTGAAGTTCGTTGACTTGAAGAACTCCAGATTCCTGTCGACAAAGGAAGGGAAAGATGCCTCCATTTTTTTTGCATCGGCTCCTGGAACGAGTTTCACATAAATGATCTGCGAGTCCCAGCCTACATTAGTGAAGAGGTTATCGGAGACATTACCTTTTAATGTTGCATTTGAGAGTATGAAGTCAAAGTGAAAGTGAGAATTTGGAGGCATGTCTTTCATGACTCCGGTCACCACCACTTCGAAGGCGCCATCCTGCACTTTAAAAACTTTTCCGATCGGGTTTTCTGTCCCGAAATAGCGGGCTGCGGTAGTTTCAGAGATCACTGTCTTGTTCGGACCCTTAAGCGCTTCCGATGGATTACCCTGCACGAGCGGAAAATTAAAGACTGCGAAAAAGTTTTCATCGACCCACGCGATTCTCCGCTCATCGACACGCTTACCACCATATTCGAACATGTCGTAGTCGCCCATGATTCGTACCATCTGCTCGATCTCCGTGTAATCATTTTTCAGATGTTCGGATGTACGCCAGGCATTCGATGCATACGGCTCCCATACACCTTGGCGCATGTAAGCTGCTGCAACGCGGTAAATGCGGTCGTTATCAGCATGGAAGCGGTCGTAGCTTAGTTCATCGGTAATGAATAAATAAATAAACAAACAGCACGTAAACCCGAGTGCGAGACCAGACACGTTGATGAGACTATAGAGCTTTTCTCTGTTGAAAACTCGGAGTGTTACCTTTAAATAATTTCTGTACATACCTGATGGGTTATAATGTGGTTGGCGCGGACGAATAATTCCTGGTCGAAACAAGAGAAGCACGTCTATGAAAAACCGAAGGTCTGCTTTGTACTTCGACATTTTCGTCAGACGTCTCCGATACACTTCGATAAGATCACCTTCGATGTAATCAGCCAGTCTTGGATGACAATACCAGCGGAAGAACTTCAAAAATATGCGGGGAGGTAGTGGCTTCATAAATCAGAGACCTCCTTTCAATTCCCAGACAATCTTTGGAATGGCGCCCCACAGTTTTTCACGGCTTTCTTTAGCATAGGTAATCGCTCTTTTTCCTAATGCAGTGATCTCAAAATATTTTCGTGGTCGGCCTGCGCGTTCTTCCGTGGCGTCACCATCAATGGAGCGTATGTAACCTTTGTCTTCGAGCCGAAGCAGTGCGGTATGCATGGCACCCATACTAACATCCCGTCCCAGCCGACTTTCGATTTCATCTTTGATTGACACGCCATAGGCTTCACGATGCAGGATGGCAACGGTTAACAAAACAATTTCTTCGAATTCTCCGAGGTAGTACTTTTTCATCGACCAGAATAATATCTAAATGTAGGAATAACAACCGTGCCAAATTCGAATCGAGGGTATGGAGAGGGTTTTGTGAAGGGGGAGACGTCCGGATGTGAACGGTTTGGTAGCGTAAACGGACTAATTTTAAATGCAGGTTAACGCAAAGGCGCAGCAAACTTTGTTGTCGGCATATATCGGTATGGCCCGTGAGTACCTTTGCTAGGTATTAAGTCCTGCCCCAACTTTAGTTCTGCGAGGGTGTGTAGTGGCGCTAGTGCTTGATGGCGCGCTCAAGACTTGAACACAAATCCATATAATTCCATGCTTTAACAGATCCAAGCGTTAGCGCGACTGGGCATTATTTGCGAAACTTAGTCGGTAGGCATGCAACCAACAAGGTGTTATATAATCCACACCAGCGCTAGCCGAACTGAGTGTCCCTGCGGCTCTGCGGTAAAACGCATTTTGCAACCTAATTGCATCGCTTTTCTATTACTTTTGTTGTGTGAAAAACATCCTGCTCATGCTATGTGCGTATCTGGTGTTCCTGTCGTTCTTCCCGTGTGTCGGTGACGGATGCGGTGGAGACGAGCATGCATCTGCGCAGTCCGCTCAGGTGGATTGTTCAAACGATGCGGAGAGATCGGATGTCTGCACTCCTTTTTGTTCTGACGGATGTTGCCTGACTCACGTCATTTGTCAGCCTCGCAATACCATTGTGATAGCAAACTCTTTTCAAGCGTCAGTCGTAGAGACACGCTACAATTCTATTGCGCCATCGTTACCCTACCATTCTATCTGGCAACCGCCCAAGGTATAAGCTTATCCACTTCATCTTAAAATCTTTTTTTACATCGTTAACAAAAACTTGTTATGCGTTTCGCATGCACACTCATTTTATTCTTTGCCGTATTTAATTCTTTTTCACAAAACACGTTACAAGCTGTCGTGCGCGACAGTGAAGATCATGAGCCATTGGTGGGAGCATCTGCCACGGTGCTAGGAACTTCCCTCGGGGCAACTGCTAATGAAGATGGAATAATAGAAATTTCCAACCTTCCTGATGGACACCACACTGTGCGCTTTTCGTTCCTTGGATATGAAGGAAAGGAAATTTCAGTTTCGTTTCCGTTGACATCAACTGAACCCGTGGTCGTTCTTCTCTCTTCCGCCCATGAAGAACTTGAAGCGATCGTAATTTCATCCACGCGGAGCAGCAGAACAATCGCAGATATTCCAACCCGCGTTGAGTTCATTGCAGGAGAGGAATTGGACGAGAAGGCGAACATGAAACCCGGTGACATTCGTATGCTATTAAGTGAAAGTACCGGAATTCAGATACAACAAACATCAGCGACTTCCGCGAATGCTTCTATTCGAATTCAGGGACTCGATGGCCGCTACACGCAGATCTTAAAGGATGGGTTTCCTCTTTATTCCGGATTTTCTGGAGGACTCGGCTTGTTGCAAACTCCGCCTCTGGACCTAAAACAGGCAGAGGTAATCAAAGGATCATCATCAACGTTGTACGGAGGTGGCGCCATTGCAGGTCTCGTAAATTTAATTAGCCGAGTTCCGACTGAAGAACGAGACTTGCGTCTTCTCGCCAACGCCACAAGTGCGTTGGGTCTGGACCTAAGTGCGTTTTATGGAGAGCAGTATGGCAAGGTTGGGTTAACGGTGTTTGGTTCGCGAAACTCCAGCGAGGCCTATGATCCCGCGGACATTGATCTCAGCGCCATTCCAAAATTTGAACGCTATACTTTCAATCCTCGGTTGTTTGTCGATCTGTCTGAGAAAACAAAATTTAATGTCGGGGTCAACTATACGACAGAGGAGCGCATCGGAGGCGACATTCATTTCATCAAAGGAAATGGTGATGCTGTCCATCGCTATTTTGAACGCAATACATCGCATCGTTTTTCAACGCAGCTGTCATTCTCCCATCAGCTGAATGAACGGACTAGCTTGCACCTGAAAAATAGTTTCAATCATTTCGATCGTCTTTTGGAAATCCCCACCTCACATTTTGATGGTTTGCAGACAAGCACATTCACTGAGGTGAATCTAGTTAGCACTGGCGACCGCAGCGAGTGGATCGCAGGGTTGAATGTATGGACTGATGATTTTTCGGAGAAACACCAAACAACAGTTGGTCTGCGAGATTACTTGCAAACAACCTTTGGAGCATTCGTGCAAAACAATCTTACCATGACGGATAGGTTAAACCTTGAAACTGGCTTACGAGCGGACTATGTAATAGACTATGGGTTAGCTTTGTTGCCGCGTGCCTCTTTGCTTTACAAGCCCGATTCAAAATTCAGCACACGCATTGGTGGGGGCTTTGGTTACAAGGCACCAACGATCTTCACCGAAGACAGTGAGCGTATCCAATTCCAAAATGTCCTCCCGGTGTCCTCTGAGCAAAATGATCTTGAAAAAAGTTACGGAGCAAACTGGGACTTTAATTATCGCGCGGAAATCGGTGAAGTTGGCGTTAGCATCAACCAACTCTTCTTCTATACGTACCTCGACAATCCACTGCAGCTTTTGCGAACTAGTAACGGACAATTTTACTTTGCAAATCTATCTGGGTTTATTGACAGCAAGGGCGCTGAAACAAACCTTAAGGTAGAGTACGGAGATGTTAAATTATTTCTGGGCTACACGTTTACGGATGCGGAAATGCACAACGGAGGAATAAGAACCCAAACACCATTGACAGCGCGAAATCGGTTGAATAATGTTCTTTTTTATGAGGTAGAGGAGAAATGGAAAGTCGGGTTGGAAGCTTATTACTTCAGCAAGCAGAGGTTGTCTGATGGAGCGTACGGGAAAGAGTATTGGATCTGTGGCTTTATGGTCGAAAAACTCTGGGAAAAGTTTTCTGTCTTTATCAACTTCGAAAATTTCCTTGACGCGCGACAAACACGGTTTGATACCATCTATAGTGGATCGATTTCAAGTCCGGTGTTCCGCGACATCTATGCGCCTGTCGATGGAGTTGTAATTAACGGAGGATTTAAACTACAGCTGGAGTAATGTAAACATGCAGACAAGCTGCATCGGAAGTGTTTAACGAAGTTGGCTAAGCATTCAACCGATCGTTTTGCCGCACGTGTCGTGGTATGAATTTAGAGACTGACTTTTTGCCACTTAAATGACAGACCTTAGTCGATGTGTACCACCAGCTGTTCACTCACGGCATCATGTTTTTCTACTTCCAGGAAAACTTATACCGAATGAAACGATCTAAGAGAAGAATATTAATAATCGATCGATTGCAGGTACTACGCGAGCAGTTGTCGGAGGAGACAGCAAGCTTCGAAAATTTTGCCGTTGTAGGCTTTTACAAAGATGTGCGCACTGCCTTTCTATCGTTGCCGAAGAGTAGACCTGAAATTATTGTTATCGTAATTGATTCCATAGATGAAAGTGATCTGAGGACTATCGGGAAAATTAAGACCCAGTATCCTTCCGTCAAGCTCCTGGTGGAAACGGATGTTGAAGACGACAAATTGATTTTCGATCTGTTGACGATCGGACTTGCAGGTTTGTCGAACGTTAGCAAGTCGTGGGATAAACTAGTAGCTTCATTGAGTGAGATTGAGAATGGCGTTTATCCTGCCAGTAAGGTTGTAACAAAACAAATCTTCGAAAGCTTTCAACTCAACAAGTTTTCTGAGCTGTCATCCCGACAAAATGAAATACTGAGACTCATGATCCTTGGTGCGACACACATCACGATCGCAGAGAAACTCGGAATTTCGAAAGACACCGCAAAAACTCATATGAAAAATATTTACCGAAAACTTCATGTGCATTCTCGCGAACAGGCACTCACCAAGGCGGTGGAGGAAAGACTTATACTGGTCATCTAATGACGTTTTTAAAAGAGATTTGAAAGCAGCAGATTCCCTGTTGCTTTTTTTATTGCCGATCGGTAAGCATACCGCGTCATGGGTGTTGGGGGAAAAATATCCCTAACGCGTAGGTGGTGAAAGGTGTTCGAATCTGAAACCTTCTTCTCATATTTTACAAAATAAATTTCTTATGAGGAGAAGTATACAGATTTGGATTTTGGTATTGGCGTTCACACCGGGCATACTATACGCACAGGAACGAACAATCACCGGGACCGTTGTCGGTGCCGATGGTGTACCGATACCGGGTGTAAACGTTGTGCAGGAGGGAACAACGAATGGTACGGTAACAGATGAGCAGGGAAATTTTTCCATCAATGTTCCGGAGGGGAGTGGCAGGCTTGTTTTCACGTTCGTGGGATTTGAAACGGTAACCTTGCCAATCGGTACGCAGTCTCAGATGACCGTCACGCTTGAGGAAGATGCACAGCAACTTTCGGAGGTAGTTGTTACCGCGCTGGGCATCGAACGTGAAACAAAAGCGCTTGGCTATTCCGTGCAAGAAGTGCAGGGTGAAGAGTTGACTCGCGTGAAAGAAACAAATGTTGTCAACAGCTTACAGGGTCGCATTGCGGGGGTACAGATCCAAGGGAATCAGGGAGCGTTGGGTGGATCATCAAGAATTCTGATTCGTGGTGCACGTTCCATTGCAAATGAAAATCAGCCACTGTTTGTTGTCGATGGTATTCCATTGGATAATTCAAACTTCAATACAGCAGATGTTCAGCGAGGAGCAGGAGGTTACGATTATGGAAATGCTGCACAAGATATCAATCCTGAAGATATTGAGTCGATCAGTGTTCTAAAGGGGCCGAGTGCTGCAGCGTTGTATGGAAACCGTGCTGCGAACGGAGTAATCATTATCACAACCAAGAAGGGAACAACACGCAAGGGAATTGGTGTGGATGTGAGCACCGATATTCAATTCCAGGATATTCTTGTGCTTCCGAACTATCAGAATTCTTATGGCGGTGGTGCCGGACCATTCTCCCAGAATGAACAAGGTCAGGACGTAGCTACCTTCAGCGTGGATGAAAGCTGGGGACCTGCGCTTGATGGAAGACCCGTTCGGCAATTCTATAGCTACTATCCTGAGTTTCCGGAATTCTACAACCAGGCAACGCCATGGGTACCAGAACCGAACAACGTGCGCGACTTCTTTGAAACCGGATTCCAAAATACAAATTCGATATCGTTCAATGGTTCATCCGATGAAGGAAGCTTCCGATTGGGATACACTAACCTCAACGCGAAGGGTATTATGCCAAACAGTGAACTGGATAGAAATACAATCAATTTTAATGGTACACTCAAGTTGACAGATAAACTTACAGCATCTGCAGGAGTTAACTACATTAACAACACCGCGAAGGGAAGACCGGAGCAAGGTTACTCAGACATTATGGTGCAGTTCAACACTTTTGGTCAGCGTAACGTAAATATGGATATCCTGGATCGCTACTGGGTAACACCGACTGGTGAACAAGTCTCGTGGAATCGCATCAGTGCAAACAACCCTCAACCGCTGTATGCTGACAATCCATATTGGATCCGAAGAAAGAATTTCCAAAACGACAGCCGCGATCGGATTTTCGGAAACGTATCGCTCAGCTATCAGTTTAACAAATGGATAAATCTTACCGGTCGAGT
This sequence comes from Chryseosolibacter sp., assembly GCA_036402115.1. Lineage (GTDB taxonomy): Bacteria > Bacteroidota > Bacteroidia > Cytophagales > Cyclobacteriaceae > Chryseosolibacter. The sequence goes on along the minus strand of DASWTM010000158.1, from coordinate 26,938 downwards.
GATGAACGACTTTTATATTGACAGGAGGGAAGAGCGTAAAGCAACCGGTTCTGTAGGCCAATCATACTATGTGAGTGAAGTGAGACAAGTGCGAGAGACAAACTCGGATCTGATCCTGACATTTTCGGGCGATATAAACGAAAACATTTCGCTCACCGCATTTGTCGGTGGGAACCTTCGACAAAACCGATACAACGTAGATGCGGGTGAAACTGTTGGTGGCTTGAGCGTTCCGGATTTCTTCAATCTGCAAAATTCAACGGAACGACCACTCATTACCGACAACACGAGTCAGCGGAACATCAACAGCGCGTTCGGTAGCGTATCGGTGGGATTGTTTGATCTCCTTTACATCGATGGAACGTTAAGAAACGACTGGTCATCAACACTACCTACGACAAACAATTCGTTTCTCTATCCTTCAGTTAGTGCGAGTTTTCTCTTGAGCAGTTTGCCGTTCTTTGAAGAGTCACAACAAATTTCGCTTGCAAAAATTCGCGCAAGTTATGCTGAAGCTGGCAATGACACAGACCCGTATCGGACAGGGTTAACATATGAACCGCGCAGTAACTTCGGATCTAATCCCAGTTATCGTGTACCCGTGACACGCAACAATCCGCAATTGCTTCCCGAGAAGACGAGGTCGTATGAGTTTGGTGTAGACCTTCGCTTTTTTGAAGATCGTTTGACGTTCGATGCAACGTACTACAACACGCTTTCCACAGACCAGATCTTCCAGGTGCCGGTCAGCGGTGCCTCAGGCTATACGTCACAAATCATCAATGCAGGACGTGTTCAAAACAATGGTCTTGAGATCGCGTTGTCGGGTTCTCCAATCGTTACAGAAAATTTCCGCTGGGACATTGGCGTTAACTGGGCTCGTAATCGAAACAAGTTGTTAGAGCTCCCGCAAGGGATTCAAAACTACCGGATTGCGAACGGGCCGTTTGCCGTTACAATCGATGCCCGCGTGGGTGAGCCGCTTGGTGTCATCACTGGTGTTGATTATGTATACCAGGATGGTCGAAAGGTTGTTGATGAAAACGGTGCGTACGCATTTTCGGATCAGCTCGTTCCGTTGGGCTCTGTGCTTGCGGACTGGACAGGTGGTTTGACCAGCACATTCAACTATCGCGGTATCAATCTTAGCTTCCTGCTGAGTGCACAACGCGGTGGTGAACTTTACTCACTCACCAGCACATTTGGAAAATACAGTGGTATGATGGAAGAAACCGTAGCCGGAAACATTCGACAACTCTACATGATTGCAGACGGTGTACGCATGGATGAAGATGGAAACTACGTTGAAAATGATATTGAGATCAGCCCGGTAGATTTCTTCGCATCGATGTTTGGCCATGGCCGGGCATTCGTTTATGATGCCAGCTTTGTCAAGCTAAGAGAAGTTTCTATCGGTTACTCGTTACCACAGTCACTGATCGGAAATACTCCGTTCACCAACATTTCGCTGAACCTGATTGGAAGAAACCTGGCAATCCTGCATAAGAATGTACCCCATCTTGATCCTGAAGCAGCGGTCACCGGTTCGGGTAACATTCAGGGATACGAAGGTGGCGCGATTCCGAGTTTGCGCTCGTATGGAGTGAGTCTTCGGTTAGGGTTGTAAACATTAATTTTTCAAGTATGAATCGTTTTTTAAAGAATAATATTTCAGTCATCACGCTGGCAACAATGCTCGTGATGTCGTGTCAGGATTTTGAGGAGATCAATGAAAACCCAAATCAGCCTACAGAAGTACCGCGGTCGTATATTTTTACATACGCTGTTGAAACCATGCTGGATCAGGTTTACGGAGGATTTGATAATTCGCGAGTAGGGATGACACTTGCACAGTACTGGTCACAAAACCAATATACCGAGGAGAGTCGTTATCAATATCGTCCGGCAACAAACAACACGACCTGGAACACGATGTACACCGCGCTGTACAACCTGGAGGAGATCATTCGTCTGAATGAAGAAGATGAGTTGACAGGAAGTCCGAATGAGATGGCTATGGCCAAAATTATGCAGTCGTGGGGCTTTCAATTTCTGACGGATGTGTATGGTGACATTCCTTATGAAAATGCATTGTTGGCAGCGGAGGGCACGGTTTCGCCTACTTATACTGCACAACAGGACATCTACACCGATTTGTTGCAGGAGCTGAGGGATGCTCGTGATATGATTGATGTGTCCGCGCCAGGTTTCGGTGAAGCGGATTTGATTTACGGTGGAGATATGGAGATGTGGAGAAAGTTTGCAAACTCTCTTATTCTGCGTGTTGCCATACGGATGGCCGATAGAATGCCGGAGGTTTCGCTTCCTGCAATTGAAGAGGCCTATGCATCGGGTGTGATTGAAGATCATACGGAAACGGCACAGATTAATTACCTGGCGACACAGCCAAGTACGAATCCGCTATACGTGGATGTGGTCGTTGCCAACCGTATCGATTTTTCAAGTAGTAACACGCTCGTCAACGAATTACTGGAGCGTAATGATCCTCGTATCGAAGCTTACTTCGAGCCTGCTGTCAATACCGGTGAGTTTGTTGGACGGCCTTTCGGACAGAATGCTGCGGCAGCAAATGCATTGAGTCCTGATGATGTGTCGCAGTTGAGTGAACAGGTGTTGTCTCCGGATATGCCTGGCTTAATTATGGATGCTGCTGAAGTAAAGTTCACGCTGGCGGAAGCTGCACAACGTGGCGCTGCGCTTGATAAGACAGCTGCTGAATTTTATGCGGAGGGAATTCGCGAGTCCATGGAATACTGGGGCGTAGCCGATGAAGCGCAGATACAAGCATACATTGCTGCCAACCCCTATGATGCAGCTAACTGGAAGCAATCGCTCGGTGTGCAAAAGTGGATAGCACTTTATATGCAGGGATTTCAGGGTTGGATCGAGTATCGCAGGCTGGATTTCGCAGATATTTTGCAGATGCCAATCAGTGGTGCGCTAGTAAACATCGACCAGGTGCCTGTGCGCAGGCAATATCCGCCTGATGAACAAACCTTGAATCGTGAGAACTATAGCGCGGCCGTTACGCGCCAAGGGGCGGATGAGCTTACAACGAAGGTATGGTGGGATGTGTATTAATTTTTAAATAGTAGAATTATGAAAGTGAATTTTAGAATATACATGTTGATGCTGGCAGTTGCCGCCCTTGCTTTTGCCTCGTGTGATGACGAAGGAGAAGAAACGATGTCATGGAAACCGGGAACAGGGTTGCACATCGTTGGACCTTCTGAGGTTGCGGCCGGGGAGGAATCCGAATATTATGTTGACGGATTTACCATCAAGGAAAATTACACATGGACACTGGATGGTACAGCCATTACGCCAGTGCGCCAGGGTGAGTTCGTGATGCTGACATTTGATGCTCCCGGGGAACATACCCTGACAGTAACGAACGGAACGTATTCAGGAGCAATTGATATTGTTGTCGAGTGATGTAAGGAGATATCTTTTCCAGTTAGAGAAGAAGGGTGGCGAGTTTTCGCTGCCCTTCCTATTTTTTGCCTGGTTTCTCCTGAGGTTTACCCTGATGTTTATGCAGGGCGCTATCAGGCTGTGACGTGATGATGAATTGCCTGATGTTTTGTTTTCCTTTCTCCCACGCGTTTGCCATCGGATCAACGTTGGGCATCGGAATGTCTGCGCGCTTGCGCTTGATTTCTTCCGTTGAGATATTAAAACGCTTGTCCCTCGCGTCAATCAGTTCTTGTCTCAGCTGACCTTCCTTCGTAAATGACATCATGATCATGGGTGAGCCCACCGGAAGCGTAAAGCTTTGATCCGTGTGCCACGTATGAATTGTTTTACCATACGTGGATACGACCATTTCCATTAGCTCATGCTCGGCTTTTTCAGGAATGCCCGGTGCTACCAATGAGCCGGACTTCACTTCATGATGATGGGAGTGCCACAATTTCTTTTCTTCTTCATCCAACGTTTTGAAGAGCTTTTCGGAGATGATGTATTCTACGCCCATGATCTTAGCAGCCTCCGTGTTGCCGTCAAATATAATCGCCTGATACATGTCTTCATTCAGTTTGGCAACGTAATGGTGTGCTTCCATCTGGGTGTTCAGATTACCATTGTAAAAATGAAAACCATCAAGGTAGGTATTGAATGTCTTTAAAGGACTCTTGTTCTGCAAGACATCCGCGCCTGTTTCAAGCAGTTTGCTCTTTGTTGATTTGCCCTCGCCTGGTGACTCCGTGTTAGATTCGGTGTTGTTGCCACCACATCCAAGCAAAAATAATGTTAAGACGAGCGCCCATGTGTATGTTAAGAGTTTCATTGTAGCATTTGTTTGGCACATGAAGTAAATCATCGTACCAACTCGAAAGCTAACATGGAACGAGGTCGATTGATTACGCCACAGATTAGTGAGTGAGCAAGGGCTGCTCAATCAATGGCGTTAGACTGACGCAAGTATTTCACAGGCGCTTCTGTGCATCGCGAATTTTTTGATCGTCAAGAAATCCCTGGAAGACTTTGTCAATCGCTTGCTGAAAGATCTCCTTATCGGGAATTGATTTGAAGTAGTTCTCTGGATTTGCAGTGATGGATTTTTTTGTGGCAAAGACAAACCGGATCCAGGCATGCTTTGTCATCGCGTTCTTTTGCGCCATCAGAATAACTTTCACGTGACGGAGCTCGCGATCAAACTTCCGTTTGTAGGCATTAACACTAAACTCTCGCTGCGTTGACATCACCTGCCAAAATAATGACTGTTACATTACGAAGGATGTGATTGAAGCAAAGAACACAATAGTTTAACATTCAACTAACATTTCCATAAACAAGGACGCTTAACCAGCCGCGGGTTTCCGGTTTTTATTCTTTTTAGAGGTAGCCAGTTTCTTTTCCGCTTTTTCCTGTGACTTAAGATCGTCTTTCACACGCGAGGCTAAATCCTTAGAAAAACCATCAATCGATTTTTTGATTCGCTTTGTTGGCGTTACTTGTAACTCGAACAACGTAGCATTGAGCGCACTGATGAGCTTTGCTTTGATTTCTTTCTTTTTCATGTGGGATAATTTAAAAAAGAGAAAGCCCACCCGAGCTTTCTCTCACCTTTAGCCGAACTAATTTTAGTTTGTTCTGCATAATTACAAGACCTTCAAATTTTTGTTGATCAGAAGCCATTACGAATTCGTAACGTTTTCTACTAACAGTCCATTAATCGATATTTTTTCGCTAACAGCGCGATAATCTTGCCGTAATACTACCACTGTAGTATTGTGCTAACCGGGTAAAGGCCCGGACTTATCTTAATCCACCCATGAACCCTACGAAAACTTTGCTTCCGTTATTTTTCCTTTTTGTTTCTTTCGATTCAATTGCGCAGTCCCAGGAAAAAATTTACTCCGTGATGATGTTGAACTTTGCCAAAGGGATGCAGTGGCCCGCTGCAAGCCAGGCGGGAAGTTTTATTATCGGAGTACTCGAGTACCCGCCCCTGGCTTCCGAACTGGGCGCATTATCTTCAAACATAAAATTGGGAAGCCGTAAGATTGAGATCAAAGAATTTGACGCTCCGGAACGCGTCAGCGGATGTCACATGCTTTTCATCCCGGCTTACAAAACCAAAAAACTTCCGGATGTCGCGGCACGGCTTGGCACAAATGCGACCCTCATTGTTACAAACAAGATGGACTACGCGAAGAAAGGTGCTGGAATCAACTTTGTGTTAGTCGATGGCAAAACGAGATTTGAAATCAACACCAAAGCAATTGCGAAATCCGGAATCAAGGTTTCGTCCGGGATCAAAGGGCTTGGAATTCTGGTTGAGTGATCTGCAGCTTTTCCAGCGCTTGCTTCCAAGTGTTAGGCACCGTGGTGTTGCCGTTGGCCCTTCCTGTTTGACCTCGACAAACATATTTGTCGTTGTCAATAAAAAAATTCCTAAATTATTCTCGCATGGCAGCTGTCCATGCTGCGTATACTTATGGAAGAAAAGAAATTCAGGAGCCAAAACTGGTTTGGCCGCACCGGAAAAGACGGTTTTATCTATCGCGCGTGGATGAAAAATCAAGGTATTCCCTCGCACGAATTCGATGGGCGCCCCGTCATTGGAATTTGCAACACGTGGTCAGAGCTTACGCCATGTAACGCCCACTTTCGAGAACTGGCTGAATCGATCAAACACGGTGTTTATGAAGCTGGTGGATTTCCGGTAGAATTTCCGGTGATGTCATTAGGCGAGACGTTGATAAAACCGACAGCCATGTTGTACCGGAACCTCGCTAGCATGGATGTTGAAGAGTCGATCCGCGCCAATCCAGTTGACGGTGTCGTCCTGATGTGCGGATGCGATAAGACAACTCCCTCTCTCGTCATGGGTGCTGCCAGTGTGGACATACCCACCATTGTCGTTTCTGGCGGACCAATGCTGACAGGAAAATTCAGAGGCAAAGACATAGGGACCAGTGACGTCTGGAGATTTCACGATGCAGTCCGGTCCGGTGTGATGGATCAGGACCAGCTTGTCATGGCCGAGGCTAGTATGTGTCGAAGCCGGGGCCATTGCGCTGTGATGGGTACCGCGTCTACGATGGCTTCGATGGTGGAAGCACTTGGCTTGTCCATGCCGCACAATGCCGCAATTCCTGCAGCGGACGCACGCAGAAAAGTTCTCGCGCATCTCTCCGGAATGCGAGCCGTGCAAATGGTTAAAGAAAACTTGCGCATGTCTGATATCCTGACAAAGAAAGCATTCGAAAACGCCATCGTGGTAAACGCTGCCATCGGAGGATCGACAAACTTCATCATCCACCTTCTTGCCATTGCGGGTAGGGTAGGCGTTGACTTGTCACTCGAAGACTTCGACAGGCTTTCCAAAAATGTTCCGCTTATCGCGAACCTCCAGCCTTCTGGAAAATATTTCATGGAGGACTTGTATTATGCCGGTGGACTTCCAGCCGTCATGAGAGAACTTCAAAAATTTATCCATACCGATTGCATCACCGCGAATGGGAAGACTGTGCTTGAAAATGTGGAGAAAGAGGAATCCTATAATAAAGAGGTCATTGCCACCGTTGATCAACCCATTAACCCGCTCTCTGGCGTTGCCGTCCTGAAGGGAAACATGTGTGAGAATGGCGCGGTGATAAAACCATCAGCAGCAAGCCCACATTTGTTGAAGCATTCGGGCAAGGCAGTTGTGTTTGAAGACATTGATGATTTCAAAAAACGCATTGACGATCCTGCACTCGATGTTGATGAAAATTCAGTACTCGTGCTTAAAAACGTTGGACCAAAAGGATATCCGGGAATGCCGGAAGTGGGTAACATGGGAATCCCGACAAAGCTTCTTGCTAAGGGAGTTACCGATATGGTTCGAATCTCAGATGGTCGAATGAGTGGAACTGGCTTTGGAACAGTAGTTCTCCATGTCTCTCCGGAAGCCGCAATGGGCGGAAATTTTGCCGTGGTGCAAACCGGAGATATGATCACGCTCGATGTGCCGAACCGTTCCATCCATCTTCATGTTTCCGATGATGAACTTGCACGAAGAAAATCGAAATGGAAATCAATCGTGAAATTTTCGGAAAGGGGATACGTACATTTATACCAGACACATGTTCAGCAGGCACACCTGGGTGCCGATATGGATTTTCTTGTCGGAGGTTCAGGAAGCGAAGTGTCAAGGGATTCACACTAGAGAGAAAAGATGACGCATAGGGATAAAGTTGCGATTGTTACCGGGGCAGGGCAAGGCATCGGTCTCGAAATTTGCCGCCAACTGGTAGAACAAGGCGCGAACGTAATATTGAATGATCTGGATGAAGGACTTGCTCACGCTGCCGTCAAGAAAATTTCCATGGGCCGTTGCATTTCAGTGGCTGGAGACTCCAGTAAAGCAGAAACGATAAGTCGGCTTGTTACCACGGCAGTTAGTAACTTTGGCAAACTTGATATCGCTATCGCTAATGCGGGGATAACCTTGTTTGGCGATTTTTTTGATTACAAGCCAGAATCGTTTTCAAAGGTGATGGATGTGAATCTTGGAGGAACATTTTTCCTCGCCCAGGCAGCCGCGAAGCAGATGAAGAAGCAAAGCACAGGAGGAAGTCTGCTCTTCATGTCATCGGTTACGGGGCATCAGGCACATAAGAACCTTGCAGCCTACGCAATGAGCAAGGCCGCCATCGAAATGCTGGCGAAGAATCTTGTCATCGAATTATCTCAATACAAGATCAACGTCAACACGATTGCTCCTGGCGCAACACTGACGGAACGTACGACTACCGAACCCGACTATGAAAACATCTGGTCGAAGCTCACACCGATGGGCAGAGCGGCAACGGTTTCCGATATAGGCCAGGCAGCACTCTTCCTAGTCTCCGATGCCGCTAAACAAATCACAGGTCAAACGCTCGTGATCGATGGTGGATGGTCGAGCATCAGTCCAAACCCATAGTTTGAAATCCACACCACAGAGAACCGCGGAGCAACCACGGAGAGCCGTTCTTAAATGACCTGAATTCACCCTGATTAATCAGGTGTATCTCTCCGTGAATGCTGTGTGACTTTCTCCGTGTTCTCCGTGTCCCGATAGCTATCGGGATGGATTTCTGCATTTGTATTTTCTTTCATAATTTGTACTTCACTTTAATCATCAGCATGAAACTCATTCGCTTCGGATCATTCGAAAATGAAAAACCCGGTGTCTTTATCGATGGCAAACGCAAAGACCTCTCTGCGCATTTTAAAGATTGGGATCGCTCATTTTTCAGAAAGAATGGTTTGAAGGAACTAACAGAGCTATTGAAAAAAAATCCATCACTACCAGATGTGAAAGAGTCGGAACGGTGGGGTGCTTCCATTGCCCGCCCAGGCAAAGTGCTTTGTATCGGGTTGAACTATTCTGATCATGCGCTCGAAGCAAAGATGCCGATTCCTACGGAGCCAATCGTTTTTCAAAAAGGATCGAACACAGTTGTTGGACCTTACGACAACATCATCATTCCTCGAAAGAGCGTGAAGACCGATTGGGAAGTCGAGCTTGGTATCGTCATAGGAAAGGACGCCCGCTACCTGAACTCGGCTGAAGAAGCCGAAGAATACATCGCTGGCTATTGCGTGTCGAATGACGTTTCCGAACGGGAGTTTCAGCTCGAACGTGGCGGCCAATGGACGAAAGGAAAGTCGTGTGATAATTTTAATCCGGTCGGGCCTTACCTTGTAACGAAAGATGAAATCAAAGATCCGCATAATCTTGCAATGACGTTGTCCGTCAACGGCAAGCAGATGCAGAATGGAAATTCGTCTACGATGGTCTTCAATTGCTTTTTTATCGTTCACTACCTGTCGCAATTCATGACCCTGGAAGCTGGCGACTTCATCACCACCGGAACACCTCCGGGAGTCGGGATGGGTCAGAAGCCTCCTTTTTATTTGAAGAAGGGAGATGTTGTTGAGCTGGCGATTGAAGGTCTCGGCTCTCAAAAACAGGTTTGTATTGATGCCTGACAGTCCCCGGAATCAGTGATTTCCGTTTTACGCTTTTGTAAAACTTTGAAAACAGCTACTATTGGGTTTTCAATTCAGGCGTGAGAGAAGAACTCCTTAAGATATTACCCGCTGAACGCATTCGTGATCGTTACATCGACCTCGTGTCGTTCGCTTCCGATGCGGGCTTTTACTACCTACTTCCGAAAGCGGTAGTGCAGCCATTGTCCGAGGAAGAGATCCGGGCACTGTTTCAATTGTCGCATGCTCACAAAATTCCACTGGTGTTTCGTACGGGAGGCACAAGTCTTTCAGGTCAGTCTATCACCGATGGAATTCTTGTTGACCTCAGCCAGTTTTGGAATAAGATAAAAATTGAGGAGAGCGGATATCTTGTGCGCGTGCAGCCGGGTATTGTCGGGGCGATGGTCAATCTCCATCTAAAAAAGTATAAGCGCAAGATTGGTCCGGATCCCTCGAGCATCAGTGCCGCGATGATGGGGGGCATTCTTTCCAACAACGCCAGTGGAATGTGCTGTGGGGTGAGATTGAATTCGTATCACACGGTCAAGTACATCCGTTTCATTCTGCCAGACGGGAAGGTGTATTCCACCGAGCACCAATCGGACTATGAACGATTTGAACAAGAATCAAATTCTCTTTTCAATACCTTAAAGCAAATTCGAAGTGAGATTCTCAGGTCTGAGCCTCTGTTTCAGAAAATCAGAATGAAGTATCAGACAAAAACGACAATCGGATATTCCCTGAATGCATTTGTCGACTACGAGCATCCGCTCGATATTCTTGCTCACCTGCTGATTGGTGCAGAGGGTACACTCGCCTTTATCTCGGAAGCAGTTCTTCAAACCGTGCCGGATTATCCTTACAAGTCGACTGCACTGCTTTATTTTCCGAACATCTATGCCGCATGCCAGGCGATTGTTCCATTGACTAATGCTGGTGCGATGATGGTGGAGTTGATGGACCGCGCGTCTCTTCACGCAGTCGAGGATTTGCCGGGTATGCCATCCGTTGTAAAAACGTTACCGGAAGAGGCATCCGCCCTGTTGATCGAGTTTCAGGAAAATTCCGTTGAAGCACTCGAAGCCCGGGTGAACGATTTTCTGAAATCCTCGAATCGGCTTTCGCTCTTCAACGAGCCGGTTTTTACACGTGATCCAAAAGAACACGACTTTCTTTGGAAAGTGCGTAAGGGTTTATTTCCCGCAGTGGGAGCCGTGCGAAAAAGTGGCACGACCGTAATCCTCGAAGACATTGCCTTTCCTGTAGCGCAGCTGGGTGATGCCATTCTCGATCTTCAACAACTTTTCAAAAAATACCAATACTGGAATGCGATCATCTTCGGCCATGCGAAGGATGGAAACATTCATTTTGTTGTAACGCAGTCTTTCAATACAGAGGACGAGATTATTCGGTACGATCGCTTTATGAAAGAAGTGATCGAGCTTGTTGTCGCGAAATACAACGGCACGCTTAAAGCTGAACACGGCACAGGACGCAACATGGCTCCCTTCGTAGAAACCGAGTGGGGCGGTGAAGCCTATGACATCATCAAGCGAATAAAGGATGCTGTTGATCCTCTGCGCCTTCTTAATCCAGGCGTAATCGTGAACGATGACAAGGACGCGCATATCAAATTTTTGAAAGGTCTGCCTTCAGTTGAAGAAGAAGTTGATCGATGCATCGAGTGTGGTTACTGCGAGCCGAAGTGTCCGAGTAAGGATTTGACGACCTCACCGCGAAGAAGAATCGTCATTCGCAGGGTCTTGAAGAATCTTGAGAAGCAGAAGGACAAATCCAACTATAACACCTTGCTTCAGCAGTATCAATACGATGGAATTGAGACGTGTGCCGTAGACGGACTTTGCGCGACTGCTTGTCCCGTTGATATCAACACTGGTGACCTGATCAAACGACTCCGCAAAGAGAGTCATTCGGCAGCTGCGAACAAGACTGCACTTCGGGTGGCTAAAAATTTTGGAAAGGTTCAGTCACTCATGCGTCTTGCCTTGAAGACAGGATCGGGTCTCAATGCCATATTCGGTGCGAAAGCTATGTCGGGCCTTACGAAGGGAATCAAAGCCGTGTTTTCAGACTCACCGCTTTGGAGCTCGCAGATGACAGCACCTCCAAACCTTTCGGTACTAAAACGTTCATCAACATCCAACGGATCTGCATCCATTGTCTATTTTCCTTCCTGCATTTCCCGTCTGATGGGAACCTACGCAGGAAAAAAGAAAAACATAATGGAAGCTTTTTTGAGCGTATGTGAAAAATCCGGCATCGGTGTTTCGATAATTAAAGATGTGAATCAAACTTGCTGCAGCCAGATCTTTTCATCCAAAGGATTTCACGATGCGTATCAATTTACGGCTAACAAAACAATTGAAAACCTTTGGAGCTCAACAGATCAGGGAGCAAAGCCGGTTGTCATCGATGTAAGCTCCTGTGCATACACACTTCATCAATTGAGACCATTTCTCAGCGAAGAAAACAAGCTCCGATTTGACAAGCTGAAAATTCTTGACAGTGTGCAGTTTCTTCATGATATGGTTTTACCCGTTGCAAAGGTAAAGACGAAAGCCAAAAACATTGTGCTTCACCCGGTATGTTCGCTTCAAAAGATGAAGACGGAGGACAAGTTCGCTGCAATAGCAAAACACTTCGCACAGGAAGTTACGATTCCAAAGCATGCAGGTTGTTGCGGTATGGCAGGTGATCGCGGCTTCCTTTTTCCTGAGCTCACCACTTCCGCAACGGCACCCGAAGCGAATGAAGTGAAGCAGACAAAATACGATGGCTACTATTCGACTACTAAAACGTGCGAAATGGCCATGTCAGAAGCTGTGAATGAAAACTACGAGTCAATTCTGTATTTAGTGGATGAGTCGATTTAAATGCAAAATCCAAAATCCAGACCGCGGAGAGCACGGACGAAGCGCGGAGGATACGCGGAGAATCTTTTTTTTTCTTAAAAGACTGATGCGCTGATTAAAGCGAATAATCCAACCGAGAGAACAGGGTCGATAAATTCCTTTTAAAAATAACTCTCCGCGGTTGCTCCGTGGCTTCTCCGTGCTCTCCGTACCGATAGCTATCGGGATGGATTTCTGCCTTTTGCTTTTACGGTGTGTTAAGCTTTACAAAGCCGCCATCGATCGGATAATCCGTTCCGGTAATAAACGATGCCTCATCCGAGCACAAATACAAAATCAGGCTTGCGATCTCTTCCGGTTTACCCATCCTGCCGATTGGTTGCGTCTTTGAAAGTTTTTCAAACATCTCTGCTTCGCGACCAGGATAATTCTTCTTTAAGAATCCATCGACAAATGCGGTATGTACCCGGCCAGGGGAAACACTGTTGCAGCGGATATTGTCATTGATATAGTCTTTCGCCACCGAAAGCGTCATCGCTAAAACTGCACCTTTACTCATGGAATATGCGAAGCGATCGGTGAGTCCTAAGAATGCTGCCACTGAACAAACGTTAAGGATCACGCCTCCTTTATTTTTCTTCATCAAGGGTATTGCGGCAAAAAGGCAGTTGTAAACTCCTTTAACATTCACGTTGTAGATCTTATCGAAATCTTGTTCAGAGGTCGTGTCAACTCTGCCGATATGCGAAATACCAGCACTGTTGACGAGGATGTCGACACGCGCAATTTTGTTGAACACATCGACCACAGCTTTCTGATCAGTGACATCGCATGCGTGACCTTGCGCAGTCTGTGCAATTGATTTTAATTCCTGAAGCGTTGATGCAATGGCTTCAGCGTTAAGGTCAACGATGTGAACCGATGCACCTTGCGTTGCGAAGAGTTTTGCTACGGCTTTTCCGATTCCACTGGCAGCACCGGTGATTACCGCATTTTTTCCTGTAAGCTTAAACATAGAATATCAATTGCTGACAAGTTAGCATGAATAGCGAAATGTCAAAAATCCTTCTCCTGGCTCAAGTCGGGTTCGTTAAATTGATTAACTTGAGCGTACCATTAGCTAACTATGAAGTTGTCATTTCTTATCGTCTGTGTGATTGTCACACTGTTTGCCTGTGAAGTCAAAACGAAGATCAATCCGGCTCCAATTGAGGGCACGTGGAAACTCGTAACGGGTTCGCTCATTGAAAAAGGAGACACAACAGTAACTGACTATACGCAGGATCGGGAAATGATCAAAATCATTAATGCAACTCATTTCTCATTCTTAAATCACGACACGAACAAAGGAAGTGATACAACCAGACTTTTTGCAGCGGGTGGTGGCAAATATTTCTTTGACAATGGAGAGTATACAGAATTCCTGGAGTACTGCAGCGATCGCCAGTGGGAAGGTCATGAATTCAAGTTTAGGGTTGACATAAAAGGTGATACGTTAGTGCAGTCAGGAACCGAGGTAATTGAAAATCTCGGCATCAACCGGTTGAATATTGAAAAGTATGTTCGCCTGAGGTAGTTGGCGCTTTTATCCTATTTAGTAATAGTAACAAACCCCAGACTATGAGACTAGCCTCGCTAACGATGCTGCTATTTGCCGTGCTGATTGCGCACGCTCAAACCTACACAGTCGAGTCAGTCCCAAACACGAAGCTTATTAGCGGTAGCTACGTTTCAAATCCCGATAACATTCTTAGTACTGAAGCCGTTGCGACAATCGATGCACAATTGAAAATGCTGGAAGACAGTACCACGGCACAAGTGGCAGTTGTGATGCTAAAATCGATTGGCAGCTCCGATGAATTCACGTTTGCGCAAGAGCTCTTTAACGCATGGGGTATTGGCCGGGCATCAAATGACAACGGCTTGCTGATCTTATATGTGGAAGATGAGCGAGTGATCCGGTTCCACACGGGCGATGGCATGGAAGCAGTCTTGCCGGATGCGCGTTGCAAGCAAATTCAACGCGATTACATGGTTCCTTATTTTAAAGATGGAGATGTAAATAAGGGAATGATAGAAGGCGTAACTGCAACGGTTAATATTCTATTAAATCCTTCAAGTGCAGAAGAAATTACGGCTGAAACAGAATCATCAGAACTTGACTATACAGGTTTTGCGATCATGTTTTCTGCCTTCTATGGCGTTCTTTTTCTTATCACCTTCCTGGTCAAGCTGACAAGCCAGAAGTTTCGCGATTCAAAACGCAGGGAACGAGGAACATATCCTGAACAAAGCTTGACGAAAGCTGGCTGGCTTATCACCTATGGTCTCGTGCCGGCAATCATTGTTGCACTCTTCGGCTTGATGGGGGATTTGGCTGCGGTTGGCCTTGCCATGATCACACTCTATCTCTACTTCATCGGCACATTGATCTGGCGATTGGTGAGAATGCAATCAGTCATCAAAGGACTCCTCACTAAGAAAAAATATTTCGAAGTCGCTGATATAATCAAAAGTAGCCAGCTGTACTGGTTTTTCATCGGACTTGTTTTCCCGATTCCGTTCTTTATTTATTTCTTCATCCACCTGTATCGGAAAAGATATTATCGAAATTACCCGAGGCCTTGCAATGTCTGCAATGCACCGATGAAAAAGTTGGGTGAGAAAGAGGACGATCAATATCTCTCCGAGTCAGCGCAAATGGAAGAAAAACTCAAGTCAGGCGACTATGATGTGTGGCTTTGTACTTCGTGCGGAGCTACGGAGTTGTGGTTTTACAAAAACTCGTGGTCGAAGTACGAAGATTGTCCGAAGTGTAAGACCATCGCCTTTCATACAAAGAGTACACGGACACTTCGAAGCGCAACATACTCGTCTAGTGGAGAAGGCGAACGCACTAAGGTTTGTAAATTCTGTGATCACACAGCTGTCAGTACCTACACAATACCGATGCTTGAGCGATCAACAAGTTCCTCGTCAAGCTTATCGTCAGGCGGCAGTTGGGGAGGCGGCTCATCAAGTGGAGGGGGAGCAAGCAGCCGTTGGTGATCCATTATTTTAATCAACCTTTAAGAAGATCTATTCTGTATTGCCGCTTGATCGAGAGCAAGTGAGTGGGCATACTTTTTTCTTCGGGTACTCGTTATTCCTGAAACCCATTATGAAACTCGCTCAATTATCTTTCGTTTGCCTGATGTTTGTCGGCCTTGCATGCGATGACAAGAATGAAAAGGATCAAAGCGCAGCTACGGCAAAAATTGTCGAAGTCGAAAACAGAGCAATCAATGGACAGCAGTGGCGCATCACCAATTACACGGAGTCAAACGTTGATCAGACAGCATCATTCAATGGGTATATTTTCGAATTTGATTCAAATAATCTCCTAACAGTTACAAACGGTTCTGACAACATTGCAGGAACATGGTCTGTTGTTGCCGATAATAGCGATGATGATAATGACAGTAAATCTGAGTTTGACGACATCGATTTCAATCTGATGTTCACCAATCCGGAGATGTTTGCTGAACTCACTGAAGATTGGGAAATTCTGTCAATCAATGATACAAAAATCGAGTTGCGTCATTCGAGTGACAACGGAAGACTCGACCTGCTAACGTTTGAACGTATCTGACGACTCCCTTCGAAACATCTGTTGAATTCATAAGAAATATCTGATACCTTCATCGGATGAATTCAACTAGTCCGAAGGCACCATCCACACCTCCGTCAGCAACACCTCTGTGGTGGCAATTAGAAAGCAAAGCGGTATTCATACAAACTAAGGCATCGGAAGCCGGGCTGTCTTTACAGGAAGTCAGGAAACGCCTGGCTGAGGTCGGAACAAATGAACTTCAATCGAAAAAGAAGAAGACTCCGCTTGGCATTTTCCTTAATCAGTTTAAAGATTTCATGATCGTGGTGTTGCTTGCTGCTGCCGTTGTTGCGGGTATTGCAGGCGACCTCACTGACACGATTATCATTGGTGTCATCGTACTGTTAAATGCAGTTGTTGGATTCATCCAGGAGAACAAGGCAGAGCAGGCAATGGAGGCCTTGAAAAAGATATCGGCATTGCAGGCGCACGTCATGCGCGATGGTCAACACACAACGGTTCCGTCTGCTGATCTTGTCCCTGGTGATATTGTATTGCTTGAGGCAGGTAATGTAGTTCCGGCTGATTTACGATTGATCGAAACGTTCAGCCTTCGAATCAACGAATCTGCACTGACAGGAGAATCTGTCCCCGCTGAAAAAATAGATCGTCCTTTAGACCGATCTGACCTCTCGCTTGGCGATCGGTTGAACATGGCCTACAAGAGCACGCTCGTGACGAATGGCCGTGCAAAAGGCATCGTGATCGGTACGGGTATGCAAACTGAAATTGGAAAAATTGCTTCGATGCTCGATCAGGCGGAGGAAGTGACGCCCCTTCAAAAACGAATGGCAGATTTTGGTCGGAAGCTTTCCTACCTCGTGATTATAATCTGCATTTTGTTTTTCGTTGTTGGATACCTGCGTGGAGAAGAGCCGATCAATATGTTGCTGACTTCGATCTCATTGGCTGTCGCAGCGATACCTGAAGCATTGCCTGCGTTAATAACGGTAGCACTGGCACGTGGAGCAAAACGGTTGGTCGTAAAAAATGCTCTTGTGAGAAAGCTTTCCGCTGTTGAAACACTTGGCTCAGTCACATTTATCTGTTCCGATAAGACCGGTACGCTTACACAAAACAAGATGACCGTTGTGAAGCAGCACAGCGCCAACGCTGGGAAACTTCACGATATCGATATCTTTCACCTCGGACTGTTTCTCAACCATGATGTGAAACGCGATGGAGATGGCGTATTGACAGGAGATCCCACTGAGATTGCAATGGTGGATTTTTATCAATCCAATAATGATATCTCGCGGCATGCTGCTGTTGTTACGCAAAAATTTCCGCGCGTTGCTGAGATCCCGTTCGACTCCGACCGCAAGCTTATGACGACAATCCATCGTTTCGAGAATCGCCATCTGGTGATTACGAAAGGTGCAATTGAATCGGTGAGGAGATCGTCAAAGGATGAAAACGGTGTTGAAGGCATTAATGAGCTGTCAGAGAACTGGGCGAATGAAGGTATACGAGTGATCGCTTATGCCTATAAGATAGTAGATCAACTTCCGGGTGATATCACACCGGCATCTGCCGAGCGAGATCTGTCGTTTGCCGGAATTGTAGGGCTCATCGATCCCGCACGACCCGAAGCGAAAGAGGCGATCGATCAGTGCAAGACTGCAGGCATTAGAGTAGTGATGATTACGGGAGATCACCTTGCCACAGCCAGTGCAATTGCACGTCAGTTGGGAATTCTCTCGAAGGAAGCCGTTGCCGTTACGGGCAATGACCTTCAACGGATGTCCGATAAAGAATTCACAGAAAAAGTAGAAAACATTCGCGTATATGCTCGCGTATCGCCCGAGCAAAAACTGCGTATAGTAAAGGCGTTGCAGGACAAAGGTCACTTTGTTTCGATGACCGGGGATGGTGTCAATGATGCACCATCACTCAAAGCATCTAACATTGGTGTTGCGATGGGAATTAATGGGACAGACGTCAGCAAAGAAGCATCTGACATGGTTCTGCTCGATGACAATTTCGCAACCATCGTCAAGGCGGTTAAAGAGGGCAGACATATCTACGATAACATTCGCAAGTTTGTCAAGTACATCATGACCTGTAACAGTGCCGAGATCTGGACCATGTTTCTTGCGCCACTGTTAGGACTCCCGATTCCGTTGCTCCCCATTCACATCTTGTGGATCAATTTGGTAACAGATGGGCTACCCGGCCTTGCCCTTGGCAGCGAACGCGCTGAGCCAGATATCATGCGCAGACAACCTCGGGGAACAAACGAAAGCCTGTTTGCCGGTGGTGTAGGAATTCACATCCTTTGGGTAGGATTGCTGATGGCTGCGGTGACATTGGGAACACAAGCCTGGTCGATTAACCAGGATATGCCGCACTGGCAAACAATGGTGTTCACGGTTCTCTCGTTATCACAGCTTGGACACGTCATGGGCATACGAAGTGACAATCAGTATTTGTTTAGGATTGGAGTGTTCAGCAATCGGCCACTGATAGGCGCGGTATTACTGACGTTCGTGCTCCAAATGGGCGTAATTTATTTGCCGTTCGCCAATGAAATATTCCGCACTCAACCACTGACACTCAATGAGCTTTTGATTTGCATCGGCTTGTCGTTCGTTGTTCTGCTTGGTGTCGAGATCGAAAAATTTATCAAACACAGGCTTTAAACAGCTCAGCTTACTTCCTGATAAAAATCAGTTTTTGGGGTTGTAAGTGTCATGCTGGACGAAAACCCTCCGTATTACTTTTACAATAAATAACGAGAGGTAATGAACCGAACAAAAAACTCCGGAAGCCAGCTTGCTGACAAACTTTCGCTCTGGACAAATTGCGATGGGATGGTAGTTGCTGCATCTGAAAAAGCACTGCCACTGGCGACAGTTTTGGCGAAGGAACTTGAGTTGCCGTTGACAATCAACTACTGCACGGAAATTCCAGATCCATCGAATCGTGTCAAGTCCATCGGATCGGTGAGTCTGAACAGGGCCATTACGCACGAGTATCAGCATGATCTGCCGCAGGATTACTTGGCGCACCAGGTTAAGTTACTTCAGCATCAACTTCGAAATTGCCCGACAGTGCCATACCCCTCGAAGATGGCGAACAAGGTCGTTATCCTGGTTGATAGTGAGATTCACACTACCGATGAGCTGTTGGCGGCCATTGAAGAAGCGAGGAAAAATAACGCGTTGGAAGTGATTGTCGCAGCACCAACAATTGACCCACGGATTGTTCGCGAACTCTTTGACATTGTTGATGAAGTGTTCTACCTCAACGGGACGGATGAACTTGTCCCAGTCTCCTCTAATTAAACCACAAACATCTTTTTAATCTCTGACATCCGATGAAAGTTTTAGTGTATAGCGCGCGGCCCTATGATAAACAAGCGCTTGAGGCATATGTTGGCAACAAACACAGTCTTTTTTTTACCGATAAAAAACTTAGTATCGACACCGTGGCATATGCTGAACCATTTGATGCGATTTCATTATTCACCTCGGATGATGCATCTGCGCCTGTGCTTGAAAAATTGATTGACTACGGAGTACAGTACATTGCCTTGCGGTCTGTTGGTTTTGATCATGTAAACCTTCAGGTCGCTGCTCAACTGGGAATTCACGTAGCGAATGTTCCCGAATACTCGCCTTATTCCGTTGCTGAGCACGCAGTAGCATTATTGTTGGCGTCCAATCGGAAAATGATTCAGGCGCAGAAGCTGATTGAGGTTCAAGATTACCGCCTGGATGGTCTTACCGGTTTTGACATTCATGGCAAGACCGTTGGAGTCATCGGCACTGGAAATATCGGTCTTGCTTTCTGCAAAATCATGCTCGGTTTTGGCGCAAATGTAATAGCGTACGATCCGGTGGAAAATGAAGTTGCAAAAGGCGCTGGGGTGAATTATGTCAGCTTTCATGAACTACTTGAATGCAGCGATGTTATATCCATTCATTGTCCATTAAACACGGCAACGAAATACTTGTTTTCCGCTGCGGAATTTGACTTGATGAAGCCAACCGCTACGCTCATAAACACTTCTCGCGGAGGTATCGTTAGCACAAAAGATCTAATAATTGCACTTGAGCAAGGGAAAATTGCCGCTGCCTGCCTTGATGTTTACGAGCGGGAAAAAGGGTTATTCTTCAACGATTGGAGAAATCGCGCAATAAATGACGAGGAATTTAACAAACTTCGTTCACTGCAAAATGTACTCATCACCGGACATCAGGGATTTCTAACGAACGAAGCGCTAAGCGGAATCGCTAAAACGACTTTGGAGACCCTGGATTACTGGGAGAAAGACTTGCGCGCATCGAATGAACTGATCTCCCGTGAGAAGTCAACGGCTGCGCTATATGCCCGAAAATAAGTGAACCGTCTCAAGGTAGTTCGGCTGAACCACATTCCATTTCATTCGCTCGCGAATAGCTTTTCCGTAGGCTTCGAGATTTTTACCTTCACCATGAACGGTGAAAACCATCTTTGGTGCCGATTTAAAATTGTTCATCCAGGCGAAGAGCTCCTCACGGTCTGCGTGTCCCGAAAGCGATGACATGTTTTCGACCATGCAGTTAACAGGAACATCCTCGCCAAATATGCGCAGGGTGGGATGACCGTCAACCAGGTCTCGGCCACGTGTACCCTCTGCCTGGTATCCGGCAACAATGATCGTGTCGTTTGGATTAGGTAGGCGGTTGTATAAATGGTGAAGGATGCGACCACCCGTCATCATTCCACTTGATGAAATAATTATTGCGCGGCTATCAATTTGGTTCAGCGATTTCGAGTGACGTGATGTTTTCACGAATACCAGTAAATTCGTTTCAAGCTTCTGCGCAAATTCAGAGTGGTTGAACTTGACCTTGTGGTACTCAGGATATTTATAGTAGAGATAGGTTGCTGAAATTGCCATCGGGCTGTCGATGTAAACAGGCACGTCAGGCATCCGATCCATTTCCATAAGCTGATGGAGGTAATACAGGAGGACCTGCGTCCGCCCGACAGCGAATGCCGGAATCAGTACAACGCCATTTCGGTTGAACGTCTCGTTGATGATACGCTCGAGATCACCATCTGGATCAGCAGCAGGATTATCCTTATTGCCGTAAGTTGACTCGATAAACAAGATGTCAGCCTCATCAATCGCGGTTGGTGCATTCAACATAATATCGGTTGATCGCCCGAGGTCTCCGGAGAAAACAATTTTCTTCGCCTGGTTATCACCTTTAATGAACACTTCGGTGATGGCCGATCCAAGCAAATGTCCTGCATCATGGAAAACAATTTCAATGTTGTCGCTGATGCGGATGCGATCTTTGTAGTTGTACTTCTTGATGAGCGGAAAAACGTTTTGCGCATCGATAGCACGGTATAAGGGCTCGGGATTGGTATGCTTTGAGTAACCTTTTTTGCGAGCGAACTCTGCTTCTTCTTCCTGAAGTTTGGCGCTGTCAAGTAACATCAACTCCATTAGATCCGAAGTCGGGCGTGTACAGTAGATCGGACCGTTGTAACCTTCCTTAACAAGTTTCGGAAGATATCCAGTGTGGTCGATGTGCGCATGGCTGATAACAATTGCATTGATGGTTGAGACGTCAACCGGGAAATGATCCCAGTTTCGCAACCTCAATTCCTTCAATCCCTGAAATAAACCGCAGTCAAAAAGAAGTTTGAAACCGCCAATGTTTAGCAGGTAGCGAGAGCCCGTCACTGTGCCCGTGCCACCGAGAAATTTTACTGAAACGTCCATATCAGCAGCAATATACTAAAATCGAAAACCTGACATAAATCATGTTTTGGCCTGACGGCTCTCCAGAGAGAAAGACGTTATGCCCTCTACTTTTATATCATCAACAAACATTTATCGCCATGCAAAGAATACTTGTCCCTTGCGATTTTTCGAAACCAGCAATAAATGCATTTCGCTTTGCGCTGGACATCGCGTCACAATCAAAAGGCATTGTCCACCTTTTGTATGTCATAGAACTTCCGGTTCTGCACGATACGGTGTTGATGCCGGTATTGAACTTTGAAGCTGAATTGTTACGCGAACTTCGCGAGAAGGCGGATGAACGTTTTAAGAAGCTTACTGACAAATACGCTGATGCCAAAGTGAAGATTGAAACGAAAGTGGAGTTTGGTGCAGTGGCCAGAATGATCAATGAATATAGCGTAGAAAACGGAATTGATCTGGTGCTGATGGGATCGCACGGGGCATCCGGCATTCGTGAAATGTTTGTTGGGTCAAATGCAGAGAAAGTTGTGAGAAACTCCTCCGCACCGGTATTGATAATGAAAGATTACTACAAAGGACCAATCAAAAATATTGTTTTCCCCAATACGCTTGATACCGAAAAGCAGGAAGATCTGGTGATGAAAGTGAAGGCTCTTCAGAACTTTTTTAAAGCAAAACTCCATATTGTTTGGATCAATACACCAGTGAACTTTACCTCGGATGTTCAGACGATTGAGCGATTGAATGCATTCGCAAAACGCTTTATGTTAAAGGACTTTACCGTGAACGTGTTCAATTATCCCGATGAGGAAAAAGGAATTCTGCATTTTGCAAAGTCTGTTAAAGGCGATCTGATCGCGATGGGTACACACAGCAGGAAAGGATTCGCCCATTTGGTGAACGGTAGTCTTGCAGAGGATATCGTCAACCATGGAAAAGGATTGATTTGGACGTACACGCTCCAGAACGAATTGGAGCCGGTATCCTAGTGGCAACGTTGATGTAGAAGTGATATGGTAGCGGAGAAGGTTGATACGAAAGTTGTATGTTTTCATTGTGGCGAAGCATGTGATGAGATTTTCATGCTTGAAGACAAACCGTTTTGTTGTATCGGTTGCAAGTCTGTCTATGAAATCTTGAGCGCAAATGATTTATGCCAGTACTATGGTCTGGACAAATCCCCGGGCATTAATCGCAAAAATGAGTTGAATGAATCGTTCAGCTACCTGGACGATCCCGTGATCCGAAAGAAGCTGATCAAATTCGATTCGGCAGACTTTGCGCGGGTGACGTTTCATATTCCTGCAATTCATTGTGTGTCCTGTCTTTGGCTCCTGGAAAATCTGCGGAAACTTATACCTGGCGTTTTAAAAGCTGAAGTTGTTTTCGGGAAAAAAGAGCTTACGGTTGATTTCGATCCTACCACGACACGGCTAAGCGAACTGGGATCGATTCTTTCCTCTCTCGGTTATGCTCCTGTGATCACGCTAGACTCTGAAAAGGCGACTCCTAAAAAAACAGATCGAACGCTTGTGTATAAGCTCTCCATTGCCGGATTTGCATTTGGCAATGTGATGTTGTTCAGCTTTCCGGAATACCTTGGGCTCGATCATTCCGACAGGGCTTTAATGCGAGTCTTTTCTTTTTTGAATCTTGCCCTGTCTGTTCCAGTGTTCTTTTACAGCGCCTCGGACTATTTTAAATCTGCGACAAAAAGTTTTAAACAAAAATTAATAAACATCGATGTTCCGATTGCCGCAGGACTACTCGCGCTTTTTCTACGGAGCAGTTATGACATAATATCCGCAACAGGACCCGGATACCTCGATTCCTTTACCGGGTTAGTTTTCTTTCTCCTCATTGGACGCTGGTTCCAGAGTAAGACATATGAAAGCCTTGCGTTTGATCGTGATTTCAAATCGTACTTCCCCCTTGCTGTTACAAAAGTGGTTGGTGACGAACAGCAGGCCACTGTCATTTACCAGCTTAACAAGGGTGATAACATTCGGATCCGAAACCTCGAGATTGTTCCGGCTGACAGTATCTTGCTAGATGAACACGCTTACTTCGATTACAGTTTTGTAACCGGTGAGGCAAAGCCTGTCAAAGTAGTGCGCAATGAACTCGTTTACGCAGGGGGCAGACTTTTTGGCCAACCTGTGATGCTGACAGTCGCGAAGCCAACATCGCAGAGCCATTTGACGTCACTGTGGAATAACGATGCCTTTAAGAAAAAACACGAGAGTCAATATCAGAAGATCATTGATCGCGCAGCAAGGAGATTTACATGGATCGTCATGGGTGTGGCCCTTATCACTGCAGTGTACTGGTACTTTTACAACCCAGACGAGATGTGGCTTGTGCTCACCTCGGTATTGATGGTAGCATGTCCTTGTGCCTTAGCGCTGGCGGCACCGTTTACCTATGGAAGCATGTTGCGGGTTTTTGGACGGCACGGGTTGTATCTGAAAAATGCAGATGTGATTGAACGGTTGGCGAGTATCGATGCCGTTGTGTTCGACAAGACTGGAACCATAACGACCGGTACTCGTCCGGTTGTGGAGTTTGTAGGAAACATTTCCACGGAAGAGTTGACGTATGTAAAGGCATTAGTAAGTGCTTCCACACATCCGCTAAGCGGTATCGTAGGAAAGCACATTGCAGAAAAACCTTTCGCTCGAATATCTTACTTTAAAGAACTTCCGGGGCAGGGTGCCCTCGCGATGGTCAATGGTAAGTTCGTGCAGGTGGGTTCAGCTGCATTTGTGAAAACAGCGTTCGACCAGGATCCGAGTGCTTCGTATGTTTTTGTAGCTATTGATGACCTTGTCAAAGGATATTTCACAATCCGAACAAAGCCGCGCGAGAATATTAAAGGAATGCTGAGTCGTCTTGGTAACAAGTGTGTTGCGTTGTTGTCGGGTGATAACGAAGGGGACAGAAAGAACATGGAACAGTTGTTTGATCCATCAGTGAAACTTTTGTTCAACCAGGATCCGCACGACAAGCTGGCATTTATCTCTTCGCTTCAAAATTCAGGAAGGAAAGTGTTGATGGTTGGGGATGGCCTGAACGATTCTGGTGCGTTCAAGCAGGCTGACATTGGGCTGGCGGTAAGTGATGACTCTGGTGTATTTACTCCTGCCAGCGATGGAATCCTCGCTGGTGAAAAAGTTGTTCTTCTTGATAAGTTCATGTCGCTGGCGAAAGCGTCTTCCGGAATTTTGTGGACTGCGTTTTCGATTTCTTTCTTTTATAACGCCATTGCACTCACATTTGCCGTGACCGGACACCTTACACCGTTAGTTGCTGCGATCCTGATGCCAATCAGTAGCGTGAGCGTGGTCGGATTTTCCACACTAGCTGTTAATAGTGTTGCACGAAAAAAATTGCGCGTATGACCATTATTATTATTCTCATTTCAATAAGTATCACAATTGCCATCGGATTTTTGGTCTCATTTCTTTGGAGCTTACGCAGCGGTCAATTCGATGACACCTACTCACCTTCTGTACGGCTTCTGTATGATGACGCCCCGACATCCGGCAAAAAGACAAAGATTCAAGCGGATAAGTCTGACAAAAGTCAGGTTTTGAAGTGATCATTTTCAATGAGCGAATCGAGCGCCCGGGATACTTTTGGGCATGATTAGTACGCTGCTGAAAAAGTATGATGTACCCACTCCGCGGTACACGAGTTATCCAACGGTTCCATTCTGGAATACAGATGCCTTTTCTTCTTCTAAATGGATTGATGCGGTGAAGCGATCATTTGCTGAGTCCAATGATGAGAAAGGTATCAGTCTTTATATTCACCTGCCATTTTGCGAGAGCCTGTGTACTTATTGTGCGTGCACCACGCGCATTACGACAAATCACAAGGTTGAAATTCCATATATCCAGGCGGTTCTAAAGGAATGGGAAACTTATAAAACGATCGTTGAGCGGAAGCCGGTGATACGTGAGCTTCACCTCGGAGGTGGAACCCCAACATTCTTTTCGCCCGCGAATCTTCATTGGCTTGTTTCATACATTCTGGACGAATGCGAGATTCATGCTGATTTTGAATTCAGCTTTGAAGGCCATCCAAACAACACCACAAGGGAGCATCTCAAAGTGTTGTATGATTTGGGGTTTACGCGTGTCAGCTTTGGCGTCCAGGACCTGGATGAAAAAGTTCAGCACACCATCCACAGAATTCAGCCTTTTGAGAACTTACAGGGCGCCACGAATCTTGCGCGGGAAATCGGCTATGAATCGGTGAGCTTTGACCTCATCTATGGGCTTCCGTTTCAGACACCGTTTACTGTTTCTGATACCATCGAAAAAATTCTCACGCTTCGTCCCGACCGAATTTCATTTTATAGCTACGCACACGTCCCGTGGTTAAAGCCAGGCCAACGAGGGTACGGTGACGCAGATTTGCCTTCAAGTTTTTTGAAGAGGCATCTCTATGAAATCGGTCGCCATAAACTGCGCCAGGCAGGATATGAGGATATTGGCATGGATCACTTTGCTTTGCGTCATGATGACTTGTTCAAAGCGCATGTGACTGGCAAGCTTCACAGAAATTTCATGGGCTACACAACTACCAACACAGATCTGCTCATCGGCCTTGGGTCTTCAGCCATTAGTGACGCACGGTATGCCTATGCGCAGAATGAGAAGAAAGTTGAGGCGTATATTGAGAGCGTGAAGGAAAAAGGCAATGCGACTATAAAAGGCCATGCGCTCACCCAAGAAGATTTACTGGTGCGTCAATGCATTCTTCAGATCAGCTGCCAGGGAAAACTCAGTTTGGAATTACTGCTACAAGTGGCAACGCCTGACATACTTGTGGCGTTGACAGAGATGGAAAAGGAAGGCATCCTTTATATTGACGAGTTTGGCATGCAGATCACAACGGTTGGGGCACCGTTCGTTCGCAATATC
This sequence comes from Chryseosolibacter sp., assembly GCA_036402115.1. Lineage (GTDB taxonomy): Bacteria > Bacteroidota > Bacteroidia > Cytophagales > Cyclobacteriaceae > Chryseosolibacter. Next base: position 280 of record DASWTM010000158.1, on the reverse strand, counting down.
TGCAGTGTATTCGACCTGCGAATGAAAGAACAGCAGGCTGGACAGCAATTGTTCAGCAAAGCAATTTAAGTAAGACCATGGCCAACGCTACATCACTGAAAGGGGATATTGTGTCAAAAGAGGATGTGCAGAACCTGGTCACAAGGTTTTATGCAAAGGTGAGAAATGATGACCAACTTGCCCATCACTTTGCCACTGTCGATTGGGACCATCATACTCCGGTTATTGTTAAGTTTTGGTCCATGATCCTTCACGGTGAGCTAGGGTATAAAGGAAATCC
>DASWTM010000157.1:0-8002 GCA_036402115.1 Chryseosolibacter sp. | reverse complement strand
TGGCTTGTATAGGATGAATGAATCCGGAAGCGCGCGATTGATCAACCGGGTGTTTGGAAGGATCGCTGTCTGAATGCGCTTCGCGTAGTTGATACTTTCCGTGATCTTCTTGTTCTTGTTCTGGATCTCGAGCTCGATCATCGTACGATCGGTAATGTCGTGAGACACCACGAGCACCGATTCAAGTTTTTCTGATTCATCGTATTCAGGGATCGCATTTACCTGCATCACACGTTTCCCAAGAACAGAAGGGAAGTCCATTTCTGTGGAGACTTTTCCGTTGGTCGAGTTCACTTGCTCAACGATGTTCAGCCAGCTTTCGAGTACGTGATTATCGAGCTGGGCTTCGTTGACTTTCCGGTTGAGGAATTCTTCCGGAGCTTTACCGGTGTAGGATTCGATTACCGGGTTGATGTAAGAGATGGAATCCGCTTCAAGACGGGTGATAAGGTCAGGCGAGTTTTCTGACAACGCCTGCATTTTGCTTCGCATCCGCTGCTCCTGTTCCGCTCTTCTTCTTTCCGTGATATCGCGGGAATTCAGAATATAACCGTGAATCGCAGGGTTCGACATACAGTTTGTACCTGCGGACTCAATCCAGATGTAGCTTCCGTCTTTTGCTTTGTATTCGTATTGTGCCGTGATTTTTTCATCCGGAGATGCTTTCATCCTTCTGAAAATATCTTTGAATGTATCGCGGTAGTCGGGATGCACTTTATCGACATCGCTCTTACCAATCATTTCCTTCTGACCATAACCAAGAATCGTTTCAACGGAAGGAGAGATGTAGCGGATCGTTTCGTCTTCTTCGTAGATCGTAATAACCTCGGACGCATTTTCGAGTAGCAACTGCATACGTTTCTGTGTGCGGTTTACCTCTTCGATCTGCTCTTCCAGTTTCTGATTCGAACGCTGCAGCTCTTCCTGAGTCGCCTGCATTTCTTCCGCATTCTGACGGAGTACTTCCTGCTTTTCTTTCAGCTCATTACTCATCTCCTGTGATTCAGCCAGGAGCTTGCGCGTACGTTCGTTTACTTTGATGTTAAAGATTGTGCGGGCGAGGATCAAACTCAATTCCTGAACGAATTTTACCTGCGAAGGATTGAATTTTTTGAAGCCTGCGAATTCGAGGATACCGTAAACTTCTTCGTTGGTAATCAACGGCACGATCATTAAACAAGTCGGACGCTGATCGCCAAGAATACCGGAAGTGATTGTCACGTAATCGTCCGGAATTTCCGTGCGAAGGATGGTATCTTTTTCGGCAGCAGCCTGACCCACGAGACCTTCGGCAAATCTGAATTTCGCTTTCAAATATTTCTTACGACCGTAGGCATAGCTTGCGCGCATCTCGATTACCTTCTTTCCGTCCTGGTCTTCTTCTACCACATAGAACGCACCTTGAATGGCATCGATCTTGCCAAGAATAAATTTGATCACATCTTCGCCAAGGTCGTCCGTAGAGTCGTGCATCCTGAGGATCTCGGAAATCTCTGCCACGCCTCTTACGATCCAGTTTCTTTCTTTATCGCGTCTTTCGTTTTCGATCAGGTTGTCACGCATGTTGAGAAGTGACATACCGAGCATATCGTTTTCACTGGCGGGTTTGAACTGCGCGTCATATTTTCCTTCACCAATTCGCTGAGCAAATTCCGCGTTTCCTCGCAGCGTTTGAACCAGTTCTTCAACTTTCACGCCCATCTGGCCAAATTCATCCTTCGCGAAATGGTTCGAACGCTCTGGGAGAACACCCTGTGCCACAAGCGTAAGTTTGCTCTTCATTGAATACAGGGGACGTGTGATCGAACGCGACAGCGTCATCCCTAACAATACGGCAAGGGCAACAATACACAAGCTTGCGTAGATGAGGATATTCAATACAGCTTTGTTATCACCGTTCGCTTCGGCCGTGTTGATCTTCGCCAGCACAACGATGTTTGCATTCTCAACTTTCTTGGTTACTTCCAAAACTGCATCGCTCTTGTAGTCGACCGATTGAGGAAGAGTCGGCTTTTTATCCAGTGCTGCTTTGATGTTCGCAACTTCTTTTTCAGTTTCATCGAAAGTGGTCTTAGTAGTTGCAAATCTCAATGGACTCACGAGTTGAATCTTACGCAGCGCTGCGTTGTGCTGCGCGAGGATCACTTCACCGGTTTCGCCAAGCCCCTTGTGATCATTCAGGACTTTGTACGGCTCCTTCAAGTCTACACGAACGATGATTAGTTTTTCACCGTCTGATCCGCTCACGGGCGCAGCAGCGTAGGTCTGCGTGGAGTCCGGACGTATGATGCTGAAATAAATTCCTTTTGCGCCTTCGTGGAAGGTCGCGCCATCCGGATCGAGGAAGTTGCCTGATTTGCCATCGGTAGAAGCAATAATGCCCCCGTTGATGTTCGTGATCATGATGTCCTTAAATCCGAAAATCTCTTTCTGTTTGTTGAGGTAATCGAGGAGTGGATTGCCAGAACCTGAGCTAACAGGTTCTGTTGATTCTTCAGTCGATCCCTCTTCAGCCGGAGCTTCCGTCATGGCCGCGAATGGATCGTCACTTGGCGCAGCCGTTGACTGTGATGCTCCACCACCTTTGATGACATCTGATTCCTGCAATGAACGCAGTGCGATCACCACCTTGTCAAAATAGGAGGTGAAGTATCCAGCGCGGTTTTCCGCAATCACATTCAGGTTTACCAGGTATTTTTCCTGATTTGTCTTCTGGATGTGGTCATAGGTGAAAAAACTCACCGATGTAACCGCCACCAGGGATATCAGAAGAATGAGGAGGGTTATTTTCGTGCTGATGTTAATGTTCTTCACGGCCAGTAGGGTTAATCTTATTTACCTGAAATCTTTTCGGCAATAACTTCTGCCGACTCTTCAACAAACTTTCGTTGATCTTCCGTTACCGGTTTGAAGGAGGCGATCTCCATCACACCGATAACCTGTTCGCCTTGTTTCACAGGTACGATGAGCAGATACTTCGGTGATGCCATTCCCAGTCCGGATACGATCTTCACATAACCGGTGGGTACATCATCGATATACAATGTCTTTCCGGAAGCAGCCGACTGACCGATGAGGCCTTCACCGAGTCCATATGAAATTACGGTTCCTTCGGCAATGCTCAGTGCATATCCGGATTTCAGTTCAACTTTGCGGTTACCGTCTTTTTCTTCAACTACATAGGCAGCACCCTGACCTGCTTCAAGTTGTGCGCACACCGCGTGAAGCCCGTTTTGCAAAACTTCCTTTGCATTGCGGCCAGACTTAACGCTTTCGCGGACGCTGTCAAGCGAGATGGTCGTCTGTTGCCCGGAGGCTGCATTCTCTCTTGCGTTGATATCCTCTTCAAGCTTTTTGTCGCGGAAAACAATGACCTCATTCTTGTTGTTGAGGGCAGTCCAGATGGTGTAAGTTCCAATGAGGAACGTGATGCCGAGGATGATATAGACATTGGATAATGCAGGATGATATCCATCGGCCACCATCATGTTGTGCGGGAGGCGGTAGATCTGATAAAGCGAAACCAAAATCCCGATAAGGAAAAGCGTGGCGAGCATCAGGCCAGCCTTGTAACGATCTCGAAATAATTCCATCATCTGTATTGCTTATCTAGTTCCTTAAAAAATTCTACAATCTGATCGACTTTTAGCACGTGATCAATTTTGGTTACCGCCAGTGCAGCTTTCGGCATGGTATCGATCATACACTCCGAAGGGTCCTGCACCAGCGTGAGTCCTCCTTTGTCATGAATGGCCTTCATGCCGAGGGCTCCGTCACGATTGGCGCCTGATAACAGGATACCAATCAATTTTTCTTTATAAACAAAAGCACACGTGCTCAACGTGATATCAATCGCGGGTCTTGAGTTATTCACCATCTCCTCTGTCGAAAGCGCAAAGTAATTTCCAAGCTCCACCGACATATGATAGTTCGCGGGTGCCAGGTAAACTCCGCCCTTCTTGATGTTTTCCTTATCATGAGGTTCGGTCACCTGGACAACGCTTTTTATCGAAAGTGCCTCCACGAATCCGTTTCGTACGTGTTTTAATCGATGAAGACACATAATGATCGGAAGCGGAAAGCCCTTCGGTAACTGCGAGAGAATCTTTACCATTCCCTGGAAGCTACCCGCTGACCCACCAATAACAACGGCTTTATAGCTGTTATTTAAGTTGTATTTGTTCATCAGTGGGGCTAGCTAGTCCTTAATTTTCTTATAAATCTTTTCCTCGTTGTTTACTACAATGAAACGGTTAGCATAGTCGCACCAGATCAAGGACTCCTTTGAGCCGATTGCCAGATAACCGTATTTGAATAAACTTTCGTGGAATTTCTTCAGTACTTCGTTTTGCAGGGTCTGGTTGAAATAAATCATCACGTTTCTGCAAAGCACGAGGTCGAACTTATTGAATACTTCGCCCAACACTAAATCATGCTTTCGGAACGAGACACCTGCCAACAGGCTCTTGTCAAAGATTGCGTTACCGTTTTCCTCACGGTAATAGCTCTTGAGCGATGGTGCTGTGCCCTGGAATCGAATGTAATTTTTCTCATTCAACTCCATATTTTTAACCGGATATACTCCCGATTTCGCTTTTTCGAGAATATTCACGTCAAGGTCTGTTGCGATGATGCTTACATCCTGAAGGATCCCCATCTCTTTCAACATAATGCACATGGTCATCACTTCCTCTCCTGAAGAACAGCCTGCGTGCCAGATTTTGAATTGCTTGTGATTAAGCAGGATTGCGGGAATTACTTCTTCACGCATGATGCGCCAGAAGCTTGGATCGCGGAACATTTCGGTAACATTGACCGTGAGTTCATCCAGGAATTCGTTTATGAAAGCAGGTGATTCCTGCAGCTTTTTGATCAGCGTTTCTACGGTAAGCTTTTTGAGCTCCATGATTCGGAGCACTCGTCTTTTGAACGAGGACATGGCATAATTCCGAAAGTCATAATTATACTTCTGGTGGATCAGTTCCGAGATACGCTTCAGGTCGGCTATGTCTATGTCCTGCATGGAGATTAAAAGTCCAAAGTTAAAGTTCGTGCCCTCCCAACCGGACATATTTCAGCCTCAAATATTACATGTGTGTCAGGTCCGGTAAACCCTATCAATTTCAGGGGGCTGTTTATAGGGAATTTGTGCTAATTAGCTGAAAAAAAAGCATTTAAAACAAAAAAAGTTGGTTTATTATACAGCTAGTCTTCGGACACCTCAAAGTCGAAAAAAATGGTACTGATCCTTTATTAAATACCCGCTCGAAGGTATCTTTGGTGAGCGACAAATCAATCCGAATTGAGCCCACCTGATTGATCGACTCTAACCCTCTTGTATCATGTTAAAACAATTCATTCAGGAATGTCTCCTGTTTCAAAGCACGGAAAAAATGCACAAAGTATTTGGTGCGTTGTGCTGGCTCTCAATCTCCCTGTTTGTCTACGCAGTAACGAATCTGATTCGAACATTGTGATTTTAATGACGAATTACGAATGACTAATGACGAATCGGTTGAATCCCCTGTCTTTTATTCGTCCTTCGTCATTTGTAACTCGTCATTTTTTACTCAGTTCTTCCTCCGTTATGCGTAACGCATCCAACTGAAACCGCAACGTCTTTTCAATTTCGTCTGCAATTTTCCAGTCGTCACCTTTTGAAGGTTTGGCTGCAAGCTCAGCCTTTAAGTCGCGAACTTCGCGCGTGTGAGCGATCTCTTGTTGCTGCCGTTCGGTCTTTAAAATTTGAAACTCCTGCTGGAGCGTTCCGGTATTTTCGAGTTGTTTTTGTAAGTCCTGGATTTTTGCGATGTAGTCGCGTTCCTTCCTCGCCATTTCTTCTTGTGTGGCCTGCAGCTCTTCCATGTTTTGGCGCATTTCTTCTTCCTGCGCGCGCATCTCTTCGGTTTGCTGCTGGAACTGTTCGATCAGCTGCCTGTTCTTTTGGGCCGCCTTCACGGAGGCGAGGGTTGAGGCAATCGTTTCTGCAAGTCTCTCTACAAACTCGATCTCGTGTTCATCATACGGGTCGAAGGAAGCCAGTTCCACTATACCGTACACTTCCTTGTCAACTTTTAGGGGCACAAATAACAAAGCACGTGGGTTCGCTTCACCCAGTCCTGAGGTTATGCGGATGTATTCATCAGGAATTTCCGTCAGGGAAGTCGTTTCTTTTTCAAGGAATGTTTGGCCGAGAATTCCTTCGCCTAGTTTGATCTTTTGTTTTTCGAACTTCTTGCTGTTGAATGCAAAAAGGGAAACGAGTTCAAGATACTTATTGTGCTCGTCCTCATCGTTGAGGATGTACAGTCCACCCTGATTCGAACCTGTATATTGAACGAGGTTTGAAATAATCTTATCACCTAAGGTGTTAATGTTGTCATTTGAGGACCGCAGGATGTCAACAAATTTCGTGAGGCCTTCATTGGCCCACGTTCTGCGTTGTTCTTCCACATTCATTTCCTTGAGCTTCTGCTGCATGGAAATAAGGGAATCTGCCAGTTTATTTTTTCCGGGAGTGTATCCACTGTCAAGGGATTTATAATCAAGGTCGAGCTTACCTTGTCCAATACTTCCGACAAATTCTGCGGCATCCTTCAGTTGTTCCAGGATTTCGTTTACCTGCACGGTAAGGCCACCAATCTCGTCACGCGTGATGTCCTTCTTTTGAATATGATTGATTGTATTGCGTTCGAGCTCTTCCAACGGCTTTAGCACAAAGTGACGGAATAACCAGAACAATCCTGCAAGGAGAATTAGATCGAAGAAGATGAAAGCAAAGACCCAGTTCTCCACTGATTCTTTGCGATCATTCGCTTCGTCAGTAAGATCGATTTCTAATTGCTTGTACCAATTGCTTAACGTAAGCCATTGTCCAGGTAAGGTTACGCGCGCGCGGCTGGCCGGTGTGTGAATAACATTGCCGAGGCTATCTACTTGAGGTTGGGCATTGCCATCGAGGAGGATCGTTGAAACGTTTTCTTTGTATTTCGTCCAGGCTATTTCCAGCTGATCAAAAGAGATTCGTGGAAGTTTTGACAGCGGGCCCACGAAGACCTCAGTTCCATCAATACGCCCCCCTTCTTTCAACACGTTAAGATCGTGATCGAGGTCATCAATCCGTGAACCGATCTCACCCTGAAGGTTTGGAATACCATTTAGATGTTGCTGAACGCCAAGTGCCACTTGCTGACCTGAGAGTTGGGCGCTGCGGGCGAAATCCTTTTTCTCTTCGACTTCTTCCAGCTTCTCAATCTTATAACGAATGATTACGTATTCGGACAGAAGGATCATCACCATCGCAGCCAACAGGTAGAGGCCTATCCTTTTCAGCGATCTCTTCATATTCAGGTAGTTCGGGGGTTAGCGTAAAATTCCGGTTTTTGACATTTTACGTTTTGGCAAGATATTAATTTACCGAGATTGTTATTCTTTTTTTTCGTGATGTTCCAGACTCGCCTTGGTAAAACTGAAAGGAAGTAAAGATTCGCAAGACGGAGCGAGCACCCAGCGGTGGTCCTGGCTTTGCATCACCACCTGGATAGGTTTGTCCTGACGTTGTTCATATTCCAGCATGACCTGACGGCAGGGCCCGCATGAGGTTGCGGGAACAGCTTCTTTGCCACCCTTGCGTTTCGCCACAACTGCGATTTTTGTAATCACTTTGTCCGGAAATTGTGCTGATGCGGAATAAAGTGCAACGCGTTCTGCGCACATGCCCGATGGGTACGCTGCATTTTCCTGGTTCGTGCCCGTGACGATTGTTCCGTCATCTAATAATACCGCTGCGCCCACATGAAATTTCGAGTACGGTGCGTAGGCATGACCTGTCGCGTCTTTAGCTTTGTGAGTGAGGTATTTGGACTCAAGGTCTAACTCCTCAAGGTGATCGACAATTTTAAACTTTTCCATGCGCGTTTTCGTCCGGTGCGAAGTGTAAGTTAATTAATTTCAGTTCAGAATTCCAGATTAAAAGTTTTCATTTACTTTGTTGAATGAAGAA
>DASWTM010000156.1:0-7061 GCA_036402115.1 Chryseosolibacter sp. | reverse complement strand
AGTCCCATTTCAATTACCTGATGCCCGGGAGCTACATGCCTTTTCGTAGGACCGAATACAGATTCAATGAGATTCGCGTTGTCGAGCGCGATATTGAGAAGGGATTTCTTGCCCGTAGCCAGGTAGTGAGCGTAGGCAGCTTCGTAAAGATGGCCAGCATTGTACAACTCGTGTGAGTGTTCTCTTTCTTTCACCCAACGTTCTGCGCCAACCATACTACCCACCTTTAACGGATTGATTGTTCTCGCAGTGTATAGATAACCATCAGGTTCCTGGGCGCTTTTTATCAACATGATCAGCGTATCGACATAAGCTTCGAGCTTAGGATCGGGATGCACTTTAAGTGAATAAGATGCTCCTTCAATCGTTTTGTAAATATCGGTGTCATCAAACGGATACACGGTGCAAAACTTTCCTTCGCGGGCTGCAGCCATTTCAAAGTTTTTGATGCGGCCTGTTGTCTTGCATTGTTCGAACGATGCAGGTATGGTGACCGTCCGGTTGATCTCCAGGCGTGGTGCCCAGAAGTTGTCATTCACCTTAACATTCGTAAAGGGAATTGCCTGTATCGGATAATCCTTTTGCGCCTGGCCAAAGGACGTGAGGCTCGCTGCAAGGATGGTAAATGCGAAGAAACACGCTTTCATGCTTATTTCACTTTGTGTGATTTCAATTCATCGAACCAGAAGTCATCGTTAGGAACATCAAAACTAAGTCCTGTGACGTTGTTGTTGTTATCAAGCTCGAACTTAACGGTAGCATGTTGAAACCAGGTCAGCGGATCGCTTTTCTCCCACGTCATTTTAAATACGTCATAGTGCCAGTGATCAAGTGTTGCTGCGAGGTCAGGTGTATGCTCGAAAGTGATGCGGAATTTTCCACCGTCATTGGTTACAAAGATTTTTCCGTACGCTGGCGCTGCGTATTCGCCAACATACTTTGCAATGTCAACGGATGGCTTTGTGTTCATGACCCGCGCATTTCTGCGCTCCTCAATTCGTGTGTCTTTATTCTTTTTGTAGGCTTCTAAACCTTCGGCAGACCAATCTTTAACCGGTGCTTTTAGAAAGGCATCAACGGTATAGCTGACTAGCGGACCAAAGATTGGTTTCATTCCGTTCGTAAGTACAACAACACCAAGTTTCTCATCAGGAATTAATGTTACTGCCGACAACATTCCCGAATACCCTCCCGTATGGCCAACGCGTAATCGTCCGTAGTAATCTGAGATTGTCCAGCCCAAAGCATATCCACGCAAGTGAACTGCTTTCTCAGGCCGGGTGTGATCAACAACAAATGAGTTGTGAGGTGTCCACATCATGTTTCGCGAAGCCAGTGAAAACAGTGTGTCGGCATTGTATACTCCGTTGTTCAAATTCATGATCATCCACTGGGAAATATCCTTTACACTCGAAATAACTCCGCCCATCGCAGCAATCGTCTCCCAATTTTCCCATTGGATCGGTTTGTGTACCCCATCCACTAAGGCGTGAGGTGATGCTGCGTTTCCTTTCGCCTGAACCTCGTTGGCAGACCAAACCGTCCGTGTCATGTTGAGTGGCTTAAGAATTCGTTCGTTCAGATTTTCGCCCCATGATTTGCCGGTAATTTTTTTGATGATTTCCCCTGCTGTGAGGTACATCACGTTTGAGTAGCCATATCCCGATCTAAAATCGTATGCACGGGGAAGATGTCTGGCGCGCTTCACGATTTCCTCTGCGGAGAGTGTGGAACGATACCAGATAATATCGCCACTAAACGTACCAAGTCCAACGCGATGGCTCAGCAAATCGCGAATGGTAGTTTCGGAAGATACGTATGGATCATACAACTCGAAGTAAGGCAGGTGGTTTTTCGCCTTGTCGTTCCAGCCCAGCTTCCCCTCTTCGACCAGTTGCGCAATCATCGCTGCAGTCATAGCCTTTGTGTTTGAGGCGATTGCATACAAGGTGTGCTCATCGGGAGTGTCATTCTTTCCAGCTTCTCTTACACCATAGCCCTTCGAAAAAATAACTTTGCCGTCTTTTACAATGGCGATGCTCATTCCAGGGATATCCCAGTCTTTTAAAGCTTTTGCGTAATAGGCATCGAGTTTCTTGAGGTCGACTTGTGCGCTGGAAGAAAAAAAGACTAGGCAAACCAGCAATGTGAAGAGAAGATGTTTCATCGGTGTAGGAATTTGACTGGTGAGTCTAGCGATAATTTCCTACGGAAACAATAGCTGTAATTTTGAATAGCTGGATTTGAATGCTTTCTACTTTAGAACATGAATATAACCTTTATAGCTTCGCTCAGGGCACGTCTGATTGTTCAGGGAATAGTAATATGTGCCCGCAGCCAATTCCTTAGCCTGCCATCCGTTCTGGTAGGATGGTTGGGAAAAAACTTTCTTGCCCCACCGGTTAAATACCTGCAACGTCCAATCGCTCCACTCCACTCCCGGAATTTTAAAGAATTCATTATACGAATCGCCATTGGGTGTAAAAACATTGGGTATGGTTTCTATCTTACCATGAATCTTCACTTGCTGTTTATGGCTTGAGATGCACCCAAACTCGTTGGTGCCCCTCAGCTCGAGCTGATAGATACCGGCCGAGTCCAGTACCAGGGAACTTTCAGTCCCCTCGGCTACTTTTTCACCATTGATGAGCCACTCATGAATTTCATTATCCTGATTCGTGCTCTCGAAAGACAACGTTTCGCCATTAAAAATGCACTCAGGCGAAAAGGTAAACTCTACTGCTGTGGAATCATGAACGTTAACAATGGGCGCCCCGGCCGCAACCACATGACAATTTTTATTGTCAATTAATACCAATGTTGGTCGAAAAACCCCGGGCGATGAGTATGTATGCTCAATTAAAGGTTCGCTGTGATTGACCACATTGCCATCACCAAAATCCCATTGATACGTTAGTGTATTAAGTGCTTCTGCCGCGAATCCGGCATTGGTGGAGATACACATGTCTTTAATGTTTGAGACGAAACTGCCGGTCGGCCCTCCTACTTCGATGAGGTTTGGTGTCAGCTTCCGATGTGAGCACCCGAACTGATCAGTCACGGTCAGTCCGACATCATAGTTTCCTGGCTGTGTGTAAGTATACGCAGGGTCACGCAGCGTGCTTGTCACACCCGTACCGAATGTCCAGTAATAAGTCAAATTAGATCCGATTGATACGCTTTTGAATGTGCTTGTGAGTGGCGGGCATTCTGCCGAAGTTTGAAAGGCTTGAAAATCCGCTGACGGTTCGGTAACGATTACAAAACCCTGTTTCGTCAGTTCCATCGTACATCCATATCGGTCGGTCGCCTGAAGTGTTATATCATAAGTTCCTGGTTGCGCATAGAACGTGGATGGTGAAAATAAGCTTGAATTCTTCGCATTGCCAAAACTCCATGTGAATTCGTTGGCATAAAGCGTATTGTTCGTGAACAGCACAGTTTCGTTCGGACAATAGTTTGTTTTGGTGGAAGAAAAATTCAATTGTGGAATTGTAAATACAATCGCATCTCGCTTTAAAAACGTGCACTGACCTTCTGCATTCGTAAGACGCAGGCTGATATCAAAGGAGTCTAGTTTTTGATAAACATTGCTGGTGTTTCGCAAGTCAGAGGATTTACCATCACCAAAATCCCAATTCCACGAATCGATCGGTGGAACTCCAACCGATGTGTCGTTAAATTCAACAGCCAATTCTTCGCACGTGCTCGATGCATCAAACGTGAAACCTCCCGTGATATTCGGAACATTGATGATGACCGATTTGGCATCACTGCAACCATCACTATCCCTTACTACTTGCCTTACCTCATGGTTTCCTGCTGTCTGAAAATAAAAAACCGGAACATTACTGACGGAGTTGAGGACATTATCGACAAACCAAACCCAACTGGCTGCGAATTTTGACTGATCGATCGCCTGAGTCGGATCATTTTTGCAAGGTGTTTCGTTGGTCAATCCAAACCCTGCTTCAATGTCCTGGATGATAACGGATCGCGTAGCGGTCACTACACATTGAGAATTTAGATTCGTGCCAGTAAGCGTGACCATATAGGTTCCGGTTTCAGCAAAGCGGTGACTAACGTCTCGGCTATCCGCAGTGAAGCCATCCCCAACATCCCAACTGACGAGATCCGCCATCTCTGATTTGTTGATCAAGTTGACTTCATACGGATCATCACACCTCTTAACGATTTCAAAATCGACAAAAGGATCTTTCACGAGGACGAGATTCTCTGCCTCAACTTCATTGGTACACCCGGCATTCTTAGCAGTAAGCTTCACACGATACTGACCTGGCCGATTGAAGGCAAACTGTTGATCATCTCCATTCAACACAACTCCGTTTCCAAAATCCCAACAATAGAAGTCAGCATTGGTGGACTCGTTTTTGAAATTGACTGCCTCCCCTACGCAAACTTCTGTTTTATCAAACGTAAATTTTGCCTGCGGATCCGTATTCGCAACCTTCACCGTAGCGCTTACAGAATCCTTGCACCCGCGCGCATCGGTGATGGTAAGCCGAATCTGAAATTCTCCCGTTTCATTTTGTAAAAAGTTTCGGACGGCATCTACGTTCGTTGATGTAACGCTTTCCCCTAGCCTCCAAAAAGACGTGAACGGCATTGCACCGGAAGTTGAAAGATTTGAAAAATCTATTTGTGCTGGGGCGCACACCGTCAGGGAAGGTTCAAAACAATCTTGCTCACGAAGTGGAGAGAAAAGTGCCTTAGGCGGAGACTGGATGGTGATTGTTCGTTTGAATGCCTTGGCACAACTCAAGCTATTATAAGCGGTCAACGTGACCTCTAGATTTCCGATGGGTGGATTGTAGACAAAGGAGTGCGCGGTCGAAAAGACCGTATGGTTAATAGACCATTCAATTCGCTGTGCGCCTGTTGATGTGCTTGACAAGGTTAACGCATTTGCACAACTGAGAGACGCGGTGAAACTTGGTGTTGCATCACCGATTACCTCAACGGTTCTCGTAACAAATGACTCGCATTCTTTGCCTTGCAGTTGCGCCCGAAGGGTAATTTCATATATGCCAGCGGCTTGATAAACGACAATTGGAGATGCCGCAGTTGACGAGTTGCCATTGTCAAAATCCCAATTTCGCGAGAGAATCGGGTCACTGCTTTCGGTGGTAAATGAAAGTGGCTACCCGATGCATAGCTTGAGTAACGAAGGACTAAAATCCAGCCCACCCTCTGCTCCTGCAAAAATCTCAACTTCCTTGAAGCTCACGCATCCCTGTGCATCTGTCGTTGTTAGTCTGACGGTGAATACGCCAACCTCGGTGAACGAATGGGACGGGCTCATCTCGTCAGATGTCTGACCATCGCCAAAATTCCAATGATGCTGCAGCACACCCAATCCGGTTGACTGATTATCAAACTGTATGAGTGAGGGGACCTGGCAAAGTGTCGTAGCACTGGGTGTGAATTGAACATCCGGGCCAAAGACGTCAATCGCAGACACCTTCGTATTCGTTGATTCGCAACCATACACATTCGTGGCTTTTAATGAAACCGAAGGAGATCCAGCCTGGTAATATGTGTACGATGGGTTGGCTACGTTGCTTGTCCCTCCGTCACCAAACACCCACTGCCAACTGGTAATTATGCCTGATGTTTCGCTGACCAAATTAGTGAAATGAACAGTCAGAGGGGAACAGCCGGAAGTCTTGTCGAACGAGAAATCAACCTGCGGATAGCTATGGACAACGATATAACCGGTCTTTACTTCAGTGTCTGACTGACTCCCATTTGAAACCTGCAACGTAACCGTGTAAGTTCCTGCTTCTGTATACTGAACCTGAGGGTTCTGAATATTCGAAGTTTTCCCATTGCCAAAATCCCAGGACCATGAATTAATATTTCCGGTAGAAGCATCAGTAAATGCAACAGTAATTGGAAAACAGCCAGCAGTTCGGTCCGCAGTGAAGGCTGCAGTCTGCGCCTGCACACCTTTGATCGTACAAATGGCAAGTGCGGCAAATGCAATGGCATGTTTACAACGAGAACCAATGGAGGTGGGGCCTTTGACAGAGCGTTTCAAATTCAAATTTAATGCAAACGGGATAGTGTACATAGTTCAAGCTGACAATTACCAGAGACAGACGACTTAAAAAACGTGGTATGGATATAACTTTGATCACCAACACGTTAAGTTGATAAATTCGGCAACTAGTCCGAGAAAACATACCACGGATGGGCCAAAAAGCATTTCCAAAAGCTCGTTTGGCCGAGATCGTGGGTGATTTGCTCTAACTTCTCATTTGGATGAACACCTTGCCTCCCTTATCTTCGCGCCAAACTTTTTTTCATCCATGAGCCAGCAACCTGACTTCAACCGACTCAAAAAACTTTCCTCGCAAATTCGCAGAGATATTGTTCGTATGGTTCATGCCTGCCAGTCGGGGCATCCAGGGGGTTCACTCGGTTGCACTGAATATTTTGTAGCGCTTTATTTTCACATCATGAAGCACGATCCTAAGTTTAACATGGATGGAAAAGGAGAAGACTTGTGCTTCCTTTCGAATGGTCACATCTCTCCAGTCTGGTATGCTACACTAGCCCGTGCCGGATATTTTGATGTCAAAGAATTGTCAACTTTCCGATTCATCAACTCAAGACTCCAGGGTCACCCGGCAACGCATGAACATCTTCCCGGAATTCGCATTGCATCAGGCTCGCTTGGTCAGGGACTTTCCGTTGCCATCGGTGCGGCACAAACAAAAAAACTGAATGGCGATGATCGTTTCGTATATGTATTGATGGGTGATGGTGAACAACAGGAAGGTCAGATCTGGGAAGCTGCGATGTATGCACCGCACCACAAAATGGATAACCTGATTGCAACGATCGATGTGAACGGACAACAGATAGATGGTCCTACAGAAAAGATCATGTCCCTCCTCGATCTCAAAGCGAAGTGGGAATCTTTCGGATGGACTGTTCAAGCTTTCGATGGAAATAAAATTGAAGACGTTGTTCAGGGTCTCGAGAACGCACAAAAGCTAACGAAAAAAGGAAAGCCTGTGATGAACCTGATGAAA
>DASWTM010000155.1:0-6967 GCA_036402115.1 Chryseosolibacter sp. | reverse complement strand
TTCCTGCAACATAAGGATGGAAGTGAAAAACAACTTCATGAATTAAAACAAGAAACCATTTCTGACATTCGATTCTCATTGAATACCATTCAGAAGCGCACCGAAGGGTTGCTTCAGTTTGTCGACAATTATCGGAAGCTTACGAAAGTCCCAAAACCGAGTCTGGAAAAAATCGAACTCAAGCCATTTATCCTTACAGTAACGAAGCTCATGGAACATGAATTCGTTAGAAGAAACGTGAAGCTTCACCTTACACTTACAGACGGAGTTGAAATCAACGCTGACCCAGTGTTGGTAGAGCAAGTATTGATTAACATCATCACGAATGGCCTACACGCAGTCGAACATGCACAAGATCCATCAATCGAAATAGCCACCAGCATTATCGACCGTCATGCGATCATCATCATAAGCGACAACGGAAAGGGTATTGCCGCAAAGGAATTGTCAGAGATTTTTATTCCGTTCTTCACAACGAAAAAAGACGGTTCAGGAATCGGCCTTAGCTTGTCGAAACAGATCATGGCCGTGCACGGTGGCGCAATCAAAGTGAAATCGCAATTGAATGTTGGCACATCATTCTGGCTGCATTTCAATCGTTAGAGGTAATGCTTCTACAGCACAGTTCAAATTAATCAAACCAGCCGAGGCATAGTTTTGGAGCCTACTATCGGTCTATAATAATTTTCACATTCTAAAATATTATACCTATGGCAGACTACAATCGTAACCGGGGCGGCTCAAACCGCAATTCAAATCAGGAATGGAATGAAAATCGTGGCCGAAGCAATCGGTACCAGGACAATGACCAGAACTGGAATTCTGACAACCAGCACTCTTATGGAAACAGCGGTAGTTCCGATTGGGATCAGTCGCGCTCACAAAGTCGCCACCAACGTGATGACTATGGGCAGGGTGGCTCGGGTCGCTTCGGAAGACAAGACAATGACTACAGTTCTGGCATGCGTGGGCAAGAACGCGGGTCAGGACAATATTACGGTTCCGACTCAGGCATGAGCATGGGTTCCGGTAGCAGCTATGGACCGGGAAGCAGTGGTGACAGCTACGGCACGCAAGGATACAATTCAGGAAGTCAATACGGTTCAGGATATTATGGTTCCGGCAGCTATGGATCGCAAAGCAACTACGGCTCTGGATCATGGGGCAACGATAGAAATCTCTATGACAGAGACTACCAGGGAATGGGCCGCAGCGGATATTCAAATAGCGGAACACGTTTGGGTGGCGCAAGCTACGGCAGTGGTTATGGCTACGGCAATAGCAACAGCGGTAGTTATGGCGATCGTGACCGCAGCTACTACAGAGGCAACGAATCCTATGGCGGTAATTATGGAAACATGTCGCACAGAGATCGCGACCGTGACAACGACCGGAACTGGTGGGATCGCGCTACCGATGAAGTTTCATCCTGGTTTGGCGATGAAGATGCAGAACGCAGACGTGAACGCGACAGACAACTAAGCCACCGCGGAAAAGGTCCGAAGAACTATAATCGTTCTGACGATCGGATCAAAGAAGATATCAACGACAAACTAAGTGACGATCCATTCATCGATGCCTCCGACATTGACGTCACCGTATCGAATGGAGAAGTAACGCTAACCGGTACAGTCGATCATCGCAGCACGAAGAGACGCGCAGAAGATCTTGCCGAAGCAGTGTCTGGCGTTAAGAACGTTGAAAACAGGATCCGAGTAGGATCAACTGCATCAATGGTTTCCGGTTCAGGCTCCTCAGGCTTAAGCGGAACAACAGGTACGACCTCCGGAACGTCAACAGGAACAGACTCTACGTCAACGTCTGGCGTTGCAGGCTCAGATAGAAGCCGCACGACAAAGCGTGACTATGTGACTGGATAAAATTTAATCTGAACAAGGCTAGAAAAACGTCTCGCATTTTTACGAGGCGTTTTTTTATTGCAGTTGGGGTGAGTCGCTCGGAAACTGCATAACTATTCTGTTCGTCAATTAATGCTATTTTCCCTTGAAGGCCGGCTTTCTTTTTTCAAGGAACGCGTTCACACCTTCCTTATAATCTTCAGAGTTTCCTGCGATCTCCTGACAATAGGCCTCGTAGTCGAGCATTTCATCCAACGATGCATTCGCGCCTTTGTTCAACATCTTTTTGATCAGGCCAATTGCTTTCGTAGGAGCTTGCGCATAGTAGGTAGTGTACTCTGCAACGGCTTTGTCAAGTTGATCAGGAGGGACGGCTTTTATAATCAGGCCCATCGCTTCCGCATCTTTTGCTTTTACTTTCGTTCCCATGGAAGCGAGTTCAAACGCTTTGGCCGTACCAACAAGTCGTGGCAAGAACCACGAGGAACCGGAGTCAGGGACTAATCCGATGTTAATAAATACTTCAATGAGTGTTGCCTCTTCTGAAGCAACGATCAAATCACAGGCAAGTGCAATCGAACATCCTGCGCCTGCAGCCACCCCGTTGAGTCGGCAAATGATTGGCTTCGGTAGATTCCGCATTGCACGGATGATGGGGTTGTAGCGCTTGTGAAGCGAATCCAGAAATGACCGCTTCTGACCCTGCGAGGCTTTCAGATCCTGGCCGGAGCAAAACGCTTTTCCCTCCCCCGTCAGCACAACAACGCGAACGGCTTCGTCCTTTGCAACAGCTTTGAAAGCATCTTGCATCTCAAACGTGATTTCGTCATTCAACGCATTGTAAACATCGGGACGATTAAGCGTGATCGTGGCTACACCGTTCTCAACACGGTATACAAGAAATTTATAGGAACTCATAAGGAGTTTGGTTTAAAACAGAAAAAGCATGCCGGTAACACCAGTCACAAGGCCAACAATACTTCCCCACATAACCTCACGTGACGAATGCACGCCCAGCTGAAGTCTCGCAGCCATGATTATTCCCGCCAGCACAATCAAGCCCAGCGAAATATACAGCAAGCTGTTCAATGCAGTCATCTTTGTCAGGAGAACAAGCATTCCCACTAATCCCCAAATACCGATGCTGTGAACACTGATCTTGAAAAAAAATGTAATCAATGTTGAAGCAATGACGAGCAAATCAATCACGACCATGAGACGCAGAAAGTTATCGTTCAGGTCCATTCGCGTTCTTGAGTAGAACAGGTACGTGATCACACAATAGATGACTGTTATAAAAATAAAAGGAATGATTCGTTCCCGCCTTTCAACCATGGCGAGTGATTGTATCGTTCCTAAAGCCTTAAAAATGCCGATGTTAAGCGCAGGTAGCAGAAACGTCACAATGAAAATGATCATGATAAATGTGCGGTGTCCCTCCACATTGATCGGTGCCAGTGCAGACGGAAAAACCCACGCCATCACTGCAAAAAAATACGTGGCCATCAACAACGGGTGAAAGACAAAAGAGATTGCTCGGGCAATGGCGTTCACGTCAAATCTCCTTTCTAAGTCTGGCTACTGGGATATTAAGTTGTTCGCGATACTTCGCCACAGTTCTGCGCGCAATGTTGTAGCCTTTGTCGTTCAAAATTTTCTCCAGCTTATCATCCGACAACGGCTTGTTCTTATCCTCCGCCTCGATGATATCCTTAATGATCTGTTTCACTTCCCGGCTACTTACTTCTTCACCGGAGTCCGTAGAAATTCCTTCAGAGAAGAAATATTTCAGCGGAAAAATTCCGAAATCCGTTTGTACAGCCTTGCTGCTCGCAACACGCGACACAGTAGAAATATCCATATTGATCATGGACGCGATGTCTTTCAAGATCATCGGACGAAGCTTCGTCTCGTCTCCTTCAAGAAAGTATTCGTACTGAAAATCGACAATGGCCTTCATGGTGCGGAGCAACGTATGCTGACGTTGTTTAATCGCATCAATGAACCATTTTGCCGCATCTAGCTTTTGCTTGACAAACGTTACAGCCTCTTTAAGTTTCTTATCGCGCTTGTCGCTCTTGTCATACGCTTTAAACATCTCCGTGTACGAGCGACTAATCCGCAGCTCGGGAGCGTTACGGCTGTTCAAGGCAAGTTCAAGTTTTCCGTTATTGTTCGTCAGAATAAAATCAGGAATGATGTATTGGTTCTTCACCATCGTGGTCGTGCTCCCGCCACCTGGTTTCGGATTCAACTTAATGATCAGATCAATAGCATCTCGGATAAAGTCTTCATCCTCGGTATCCAGCTTCTTCTGGATTTTTGCGTAGTGCTTCTTCGTAAATTCATCGAAGCATTCCGAAATGATTTTCTTGGCGACCGCTACATCAATGTCGTGGCCGTTATCCATGCGGTCGAGTTGCAGTAGAAGGCATTCCTGCAAAGAACGCGCAGCAATGCCCGGAGGATCGAACGTCTGAATCCGTTTCAGAATGGATTCAACTTCCTCGTAATTCGTTTCAATTCCCTGCGAGAACGCAAGGTCATTCACAATAGCTTCAAGATCCCTTCGAATATAACCATCACTTTCTATACTACCGACAAGCTGTTTTCCAATCGCATACTGCCGCTCATCGAGGCCGAGAAAGTCTAGCTGACTCATGAGTTGCTCATGGAGTGACGTAGCGCCAGGGATCGGCATCTCCCGGTCCTCATCGTCATCGCCATCCCCTTGCATTTTATATCCACTATAGTCGTCATCGCGGAGATAATCCTTGATGTCGATCTCTTCTTCGCTTCCAGAGCTCTCTTCGCGTGTATCCTCCTCGTTGGCTGACTCCGCTGGAGCCTCCTGATCTTCGCCTTCTTCCAATGCCGGATTAATTTCCAGCTCTTCCTCAATACGGTTTTCCAGCTCCGCAGTCGGAACCTGCAACAGCTTGATGAACTGAATCTGCTGCGGTGACAACTTTTGTTGCAGTGACTGGCTTAAACCTAATTTTTGCATCCTAAAATCCTCCTTCTTCTCTTAAACTGAATTTAGAACAGTAAAGTTATTAATTAAGGTCATTCCTAAAACCCGGAAACGACCGGTTTCATCAATTTCCCTATCATTAATCGTACCTAAATCATTAAAACTTAATAATCAATCGATTACAAACCAACGGATTAAGGTTAAACGGTGTCAGTACTATGAAAATCACCGGGATTTTTCGTTTTTTGCAATCCCTTTTAACAACGCTGGAGTTTGGAAGGAATCCGGCCGCTCGAAGGACAACTGAACTTAGTTTAACGACCAAAAAAATAAATGAAACGCACAAAAATCAAACAACTGTTTGCGACAACGCCCACTGGCCAGGAAGTGACGGTTCAGGGTTGGGTAAGGACATTCCGAAACAACCAGTTCATTGCCATCAACGATGGCTCGACTATTCAGAATATCCAGGCAGTTGTTGATTTTAATTCGACTGATGCAAATCTGTTGAAGCGAATCACCACCGGAGCATGCGTGTCGGTGACAGGTGAACTAATCCCTTCGCCTGCGAAAGGCCAACCGGTGGAGATAAAAGTGAAGCTGTTGGAAATTTTAGGTGATAGTGATCCGGAAAAGTTTCCGCTTCAGCCGAAAAAACATTCGCTTGAATTCCTTCGTGAGATAGCACACCTGCGGTCACGTACAAATACATTTGGTGCGGTGATGCGTGTCCGTCATGCGATGGCGTTCGCTGTGCACAAGTTTTTTAATGATCGCGGATTCTTTTACATCCACACTCCGGTCATTACCGGCTCGGATGCGGAAGGTGCTGGCGCGATGTTCCGCGTAACAACGCTCGATCCGAACAACCCTCCAAAAGACGAAAACGGAAAAGTGAATTTTAAGGAAGACTTTTTCGGTCGCGAAACCAACCTGACGGTATCGGGTCAGTTGGAAGGGGAAACCTACGCTCTTGCACTTGGCGATATTTATACATTCGGGCCAACCTTCCGCGCTGAAAATTCAAACACGACAAGACACCTTGCCGAGTTCTGGATGATCGAACCGGAGATGGCTTTCTACGACATTCAGGACAACATGCAGCTTGCGCAGGATTTCCTGCAATACCTCGTGCGCTATGCTCTCGAGAATTGTGCAGAAGATCTTGAGTTCCTGGACAAGCGTGCGAAAGAAGAAGAACAGAGTAAGCCGCAGGATCAGCGCAGCGAACTAGGATTGATCGATCGCCTGAAATTTGTTGCCGACAACGACTTCCAACGCTTGAGCTATACGGAAGCAATCGATATTTTAAAGAATTCCACTCCAAACAAGAAGAAGAAGTTTCAATACCTGATCGATGAGTGGGGTGTTGACTTGCAGTCGGAGCATGAACGCTTCCTCGTAGAGAAACATTTCAAAAAGCCAGTCATCCTTTACAACTATCCGGCAGCGATCAAAGCGTTTTACATGCGTCAGAACGATGACGGAAAAACAGTGGCTGCAATGGATGTTTTATTTCCAGGCATTGGCGAAATCATCGGAGGATCACAACGTGAAGAACGTTACGAGCGCCTGCTCAAACGCGTCAACGAACTTGGGCTTCCTGAAAAAGAATTGTGGTGGTACCTCGACCTTCGGAAATTTGGTTCAGCACCTCACGCAGGATTCGGCCTCGGCTTCGAACGCCTCATCCTCTTTGTGACAGGCATGACCAACATACGCGATGTCATTCCTTATCCACGATTCCCGGGCAACGCGGAATTTTAGTCTCTAAATAAAAAAGCACGATCCTGAGCCATCCCGATTTTATCGGGATGAGCGAAGCCTGCCTGCCGATGCGCTGCATTAGCGGGGCGGTAGGCAGGGACCCCCATCAAGTTAGCACCGGTTTTGTAGATGACGATCGTCCTCAGAGTAAACATCCAAACCGTTTACGAACTTCCCTTTTCATATGCACGTGTCGGCTCCGAATACTAATCCATGCCGGAAGGGCACGGCTTCGAAATAGCCCAGTAATTTTTATAGGTTATCGAACTAAAGCGCGAGTCGATCTTAACATAGGGGTCCTTCGCTCATCCCGCGGATGCGGGATGGCTCAGGAGCAGTGCAACTTTATTATTAAAAAAAATAAAAA
>DASWTM010000154.1:0-20719 GCA_036402115.1 Chryseosolibacter sp. | reverse complement strand
TTCTCTTTCAGGAATTTGCTTATATACTTTGACTCCCGGCCCGGAGCGCCTGTCACCAGGATATGCGCTAATTCAATTGCCTTTTCCATTCGAATGCAACCATGACTGAATGCACGCGATTTGCTGTTGAATAATCTCCTGGCGTTTGTGTCATGAAGAAAGACAGCATGGGGATTATCAAAAATGAACTTGATTATGCCGAGCGAGTTCTCCGCGCCATGCCTTTGACGCAACACAACTGGAAAGTAATTCTTGCTGAACCTGCTCCAGTCGATGGAATCTTTATTCAGCACATTGCCCTTTTTGTCAAGGACATCAAAGAAATTACGCGTGAGGAAAGATGTGTCAACCTGAATTACGGGCAAGTACTCTTCGACTGCAATCTTTCGTGGAACGTGCCAATAGGGATAGGTGACGAAACATTCAATGAGACTGGATAATTCCGGTGTCTGCGTTTCGGGTGTTCCGACAATCACTTTCGATTGCAAAACAACAGAATCGTTCTCAACCATGTATAACGTAAATTCTGGAATGTTGACAAACACATATCGCGACCCCCAGCTTTTCCTTTCAAGACGCCAGCGTTCCAGGTTCACTTCGACAGTTTTAAATCTTGATCCCACTTCCGATGATGTCGCAACAGAAGCATTTGAAATTTCTGTCAGCTGATGTTCCGACAGCGAGTCGATGAACAACTTAAGTCCCTGCTTCAAGGAACGATAGCCAGGAGAAGTACTCTCGTTCAGGGTAATGTTTGCCACGAGTCCTCCACGGGCTGATGTCTCATGCAGTAATTGAACAGCAACCGAATCCGACCGGGGTGTTATTTCACTGGTGCGGCCGTCAGAGATATCGTGAACGATTAAAAAATAAGATGCCGTAAGCAACGCCTCGAAACGAAAAATATTTGTCGGTGATGCCAGTTCGCCTCGCAATGCCTCAATTTCATTAAGGAAATAATTCGATGGTGTAAGGCCGTAATACCTGACGTTGCGGATAAAATCGATTAGGGAATCACCCTGTGCAGTTGGCTTGTTGCGTGACGTCCAGAATACTTCACCATCGCGCTCGCTGTAGAATCGGATAATGGGATTCCTTGCGAGGCCCTGATAGGCAACATTCGCTGAATCCAGCGGCATCGAAGTGTTTTCAAACGGAGATAAATCCAAAGCTGCGGACTGGTCGGTTTGCGCAGCGACATGTCCAGCAATGGGGCTACAGCCCAACGAAATTGTTCCCAGCAGGAATGCGATAAGGAGTAAGGAAAAATAGTTACTAGTCACGATCGAAAATATATAATGATCGGCAAGGTCTGCAGAGAACCTAGCCGATGCCATGACGTCAATCAGTGCTTTAGGTGATAACAATCATTCAACACCCTAAGACAGCCATGTACCTTACATACGAACTGATACGAACAGCCAGTCGAGTGCTTCACTGAAAGATATTCTTATGAAACGAATACTTGTGCCCACGGACTTTTCATTGCTGTCAAAGGCATCGTTCAGGTTTGCTCTTGATCTGGCTTCGCGCGCAGAAGCCGAAGTATTTGTCGTGCACATGAATGAGATCCCCCTCCTGCCCGAAACAACCTTTGGAATTCAACCTCATCCGTTTGACCCGGACGTGTTATCGAAAGTCAATAAAGCCGCACAGGACGCCTTCGAGACAATGCGAAATGAATATCACTCGAATGCTCGCAGCTATTTCAGCACAATCAACGACTACGTGGTACCAGGCCTTCGCCTCTATATTGAAGAAAACGGCATCGACCTGGTGGTGATGAGCACTCATGGGGCAAGTGACCTTCAGGAATTCTTCATCGGATCTACAGCGGAAAAGATTGCGCGGTTTTCTCCAGTGCCGGTAATTTCCATTCCTCAAGAGACACCGGTAGACAAGATCAAGAATATTGTCTTTCCTTCAACTCTTGAGCTGGATCAGGATGATCTTGTAAACGATCTTAAAACGTTGCAGCAACTCGTGAAAGCTAAGTTGCATATTCTTCTAATCAATACTCCACTGCATTTCTACGATGACCTGGAGGCCATCAAACGCCTTGAGCGGTTTGCAAGACATTATGATATTGAAAATTTCACATTGAATTTTCGAAGCCATCATTATGAGCGGACGGGTATTCTTGATTTCGTCAACGAAATACATGCGGACATGATAGCAATGGCCACCCATGGTCGCACCGGCCTTGCGCACTTCTTAAAGGGCAGTGTAGCTGAAACGGTACTGAACAGGATTGATCAACCCATATGGACATGGAATATCAAGAAGCACAAACACGGTTAACATTTTCTGTTGGCTACGCTGGACGAGAGACGTTCACGCGACCGTATGATCGCGCAAAGCCGAAAAAACCAAACGAAATTCCCCAGCCGGGAAAGAACCCTGAAACGATTCCGAGTGAGGAACCTGAGCCAAATGTGTGGCCTCGAAAAGAACCGGAGATTCAACCCGAAAGAGAACCGTTGACGGTGCCTCCCACTGCTCCACCTGAAATACCTGCTGCGCCAACCTCGTGAGCAAGGTCGAGGTGCGATGTCTTAGCAACGAAGACTTTGTTGCAAGACCCTATTTTTCGTTCCCGAGAATCATCGAGGCAATCTTCCATTTTGGATTGTGATCTGCGATGAGCTTTGCGATTCCAACAAATGGCACAAATAGTATCATGCCTGCCATTCCCCAAAGAATTCCCCCTGCGAATATGGCAAGTAACATCATCAGTGTGTTAACGTTCAACCGACTGCTTACTGCCAGAGGAAAGATTACATTTGCCTCGAGGTATTGCACGAACGCAAAGATGGCAACGATACCCACCGGATACCAAATTGAATCGTAGGTAATCCACGCCATCGTAATGGGAAGCAGTGATCCTACGATGATTCCAACGTAGGGAATAAAAGTTAAGATAGACGCGATGAAACCAAACAGAATAGCATGCGGCACGCCAAGTATGAGTAACCCAACACTGTTTAAAGTTCCAACAATAATGTAAACTATTGCCATCCCCTTGATAAAACTGTAGTAAGCCTTAATCGTCAGTGCAATAACTTCTCTCAATCCTTCCGTCCTTTCTTCCGGAAAGATTCTGCAAAGCACCTTCATCCAATACGTTCGATAATAGAGAATCAATACCGCGTATACCGGAATCAGCACCAGCAATACTAATGAAAACGCTGAAGCCGAAACAGTGGATTTGATCATCTGCAAAATATTCGCACCCGACTGGTCCCTGATTCTGCTGACAATATTTTTCTGATCATCGATAGCAATTCCGAAAGTATTACTCAACACATTGCTCACGTCATCAATTGACCGGGCAAGTTTTACCCGGAGGTTGGGCCACTCGTCAAGAAAGGAAACGAACTGACTTACAAGCAGCGCAAAAAGCAGTAGGCCAAAAAGGATAAGGATGAATAACGCGATGCTGATCGCCATCAGTCGGCCAAGGCCTTTTGATTCCAGCCACCGGCAGATCGGATAAAGAACAAAACTGATCAAGACCGCAAAGCTCAGCGGTATAAACAAGTTGCGACCAAAGTAAAGAATCAATGATGCGAAAACCAGGAACTGCGTCCATCGAAGCAACCCGGAGTCACTGATGAACATGGGCTTAAAATTTTGCATAGGCAGTTATCTTTTAACTACGTCCTCGTGACGTTGTATAACGTTCAATTCATTGTCACATGGCACGCCCCTTTCCAATGCATCAAGGTTGGCAATGGTTGTTGCGGCTATCGACTCGATTGCATCCTGCGTAAGAAATGCCTGATGTGCAGTGATGATGACGTTTTTAAAACTTCGCAGTCGGCAAAACATTTGATCATGCAGAATATCGTTGCGATGATCAGTGAAAAAAAGGCCCTTCTCATTTTCATACACATCGAGGCACGCACCGCCCAGTCTTCCGCTTTCAATGGCTTCTATCAAGTCATTCGTATTGACCACTGCTCCTCTGGAAGTGTTGATCAGGATTGCGTTCTTCTTCATCCATTGAAACTGCGTGTCTGAGATGAGATGACGTGTGGCGGGTATCAGCGGACAATGCAACGACACGATGTCACTCTCCCGAAGCACACCTTCCAATGAGTCATAGCGCATTCCTATCGATGCGGCTTCCGGGTTCTCGATAGGATCAAAGGCCAGAAGCTTCGCACCAAAACCTTTCATGATATGTGCGAAGGCCATTCCAATCTTTCCGGTACCGATTATGCCAACCGTCTTTCCGTGAATATCATATCCCTTCAGCGTGTCAATTCTGAAATCCTGAAGCTGCATGAGCATCTGGCCTTCAACAATTTTGCGGTTCAGCGCTAACAACAACGCAACGGCATGTTCCGCCACAGCGTAAGGCGAATAGTCCGGAACATTCACAACCTTCATTCCAAGCGATGCCGCCTTTCGAAGATCAACATGGTCACAACCTACCGAACGCAGTGCAAGGAATTGGACACCGCATGCGTGAAGCTTCGCGAGAACAGGGGCGGACGCATCATCGGATGTGAAAAGAGAAACTGCAGGGCAGCCATGAGAATAGTGCGCGGTTTCGTCCATCAATCGCTTTTCTGTGAACAGCAACTCATGCTTTTCTGAAGCGGCTCGCTGGAGTTCGGTGCGATCATAGGGACGGGAGCTGTATACAAACACTTTCATGTTAGAGTGTAATTTGTTTCTGCAGTTGAAAAAGGTTCTTCAATGCCTCAAGGTGCCGATTTGGCTTTCTGTTGTCGGCCTTGAATATTTTTACAATGTCACGCGCAGTTTTCACAATACGCTCTTTGAGATCGTTCGAAAATACGTCCGGATGTTTATGATAGAAACTCGCAAACTCCTTGAACGCGTCATTGGATTTTGTCTGCGCTGTCTGGAGTGAGTCAATGGCCATAATGATGCTGTGTGCTTCATCAGAGACGAGCGCTTCGTTGCCTGCAGTTGTCCGCGGCAACCAATCATTCGAGATGAGAAGTTTAAGCTCACCGACCTCCAGCGGCTTCACATGTTGATCTGCTGCAACTGCATAAAACGCGTTGCCGATCTGTTCGAAAATATCACGATTATCAATATTCATATGTGGTTCATTTTAAGCATGACTGGCGACTGGTGTCAGCTGTGAATTCCTGACTTCTGCATCACTTATATTCTGTATACCACGAATCATTGCATCGGGGTTGAAGGACACCGAGTCGATTCCGCACGATACCAGAAACTGAGCGAACTGAGGGTAATCGCTTGGCGCCTGCCCGCATAGCCCAACTTTTACTCCAGCTTCATGGGCGATATCGATCAAGTTTTTTATCAGTATCTTTACCGACTCATTGTTTTCATCGAATAAGTTGCTGACAATCGCTGAGTCGCGATCCAGTCCAAGTGTAAGCTGCGTGAGATCATTTGAACCGATTGAAAATCCGTCAAACAATTTTGCAAACTTTCGAGCGAGAAGAATGTTGCTGGGAATTTCAGCCATCACATAAACCTCAAGGCCGTTTTCTTTTCGTCTCAAACCGAACTCAGCCATTGTGTTCAATACTAATTCGGCTTCGGCAATCGTGCGGCAGAATGGGATCATGATCTTGACATTGGTCAGCAACATCTTTTCACGAACGGTTCTGATCGCTGCACATTCAAGTTCAAACCCCTCCTTGTATCGATCGTTGTAGTACCTGCTTGCTCCACGAAATCCCAGCATTGGATTTTCTTCCTCTGGTTCAAATGCCTTTCCTCCGAGAAGTTTCGCGTATTCATTCGTTTTGAAATCGCTCATTCGAACGATCACATCTTTCGGATAAAAGGCTGCCGCAACCAGACCGATCGACTCGGCAAGCTTATCAATGAAATATTGTTTTTTGTCAGGGTAATGTCTTGTCAACGCATCGATCTGTTTTTTGTCGGAATCCAGTGGAAGATCGTTGTATCGCACCAGTGCCATAGGATGCACCTGGATCGTGTTGCTGATCATGAACTCCATTCGCAACAAGCCAACACCTTCGTTGGGATAAGAAGAATAGAGAAGAGATTTTAATGGATCCGCGAGGATGAACATGGGGTTCGTCTTCGTTTTAGCGAGAGATTGTAACGGAATCTCTTTTTCATCCCACTGAAGTTTCCCTGCATAGATGAAACCTTCATCGCCACTCGCGCAAGACACCGTGATCTGCTGGCCATCAACAAGTTTTTCAGTGGCCGACATTGTTCCAACAACTGCCGGAATTCCCAGCTCACGCGCGATGATGGATGCATGACTCGTGCGTCCACCTTTATTGGTTACGATGCACACTGCCTTTTTCAACAGAGCGTTCCAATCCGGATTTGTAATATCTGCAACGATAATATCTCCTTCTTTAACTTTAGGAGCGTCTGCAAGCGATTTCACAATTGCAACTTTTCCGCTAACGATAGACCGGCCCACAGCCTTACCGGTAATCACAGGATCTTGTTTGGATTTTAGGCTGTACTCTTTCAAGACCACCGCCTGGCGATGAGCATGAACCGTCTCCGGTCTTGCCTGCACGATGTAGAGTTTTCCGGTGGCGCCATCTTTCGCCCACTCAATATCCATTGGCGTGTTGTAATGTCTTTCGATGTCAAGTGACCACTTGCCAAGCAATCGCACCTCTTCATCGGACAAGATGAATTGATCTCGCAATGACGGTTTGGTTTGTTGCCAAGCCGTGGTGTTCGAACCTTCGCCATACACCAGCATCTGTTCTTTGTTCCCAAGAGATCGGTATACGATCGGGTCTCCACCCCTTTCAATTGCTTTTTTGAACAGGTAAAATTCATCCGTATTAACCGCTCCCTGGACAACGCTCTCTCCCAGCCCCCACGCTCCCGTGATGTAAATCAGATTTTCATTGCCATTCTCCGGTTCGATTGTGAAGATCACTCCAGCACTTCCAATGTCGGAGCGAACCATAAGCTGCACACCAACGGATTGGCCTACCTGCATGTCAGAAAAACCATTGTCGAGCCTATACTTGATAGCGCGATCATTAAAAAGTGACGCATAGCAATGAAGGATTGACGTGAGAACGTTTTCTGCACCGCTCACATTCAAGTACGACTCATGTTGTCCGGCAAAGCTTGCTTTCGGAGAATCTTCCGCTGTTGCGCTGCTGCGAACTGCCACCGAATGAATCAGCCCTCGCTCCATTAATTTGTTGAATGCAGCTTTCACTTGCTTTCTGATATCATCAGGGAGTGTGGCTTGGAGGACAAGTTCGCGACACTTCTTCCCTACTTCAGCAAGATTGGAAAGAGACTTCCGATCAAGGCGATTCAGGTTATCCTGCAGCAACGGGGCAAGCGAATTAAAGGCTAGAAAATCATAGTAGGCTTCCACAGTTAACGCAAAACCATCAGGCACCTGAATTCCCATGGTTGAAAGTGTGGTGATCATCTCACCAAGAGACGCGTTCTTACCGCCAACACTGGGGACATCTTTTACAGAAAGCCTGTTGAAAGGAATAGTGTAGTGTCGCATGTGTTTCCGCTTTTCATTGACAGCGGTTAAACAAACCTAACATGCATTATGAAGTGTGCCGATGACCCAGGTCATGATGATGACTGATAAAAATCACGAGTCAGGTATGAGTAGTGTGTTTTGAATCAAAGCAAGCCAAGTTCCTCAAAGGCTTTCTTTTCGTCACCTGTCACATAGGCGAATATTTTGACGATGTCATTACTGCGCCCCTGCACCAGGTAATAGTTGACGAAATTGATCTCCCCTTCGCGGGACTGGTGGTCATAAATGCATTTCCATTGGATCGTGACAAGTGCGTGAAGCGTATCGAGCAATTTGACTTCCTGCCCTACAATGACCATCGATCGGACACCTACATTTCGATAAAACGCTATTCCTGCCTGGATCGCACTTTTAAAGCGATCATCATTTTCCCCTGCGGAAATACCATTGGGGCTAGCGCCAACGAAATGCTCTGCAAATGACTGGATAATTCCATCGAGATGGATCGTATCACCGAACAGTGCGTTATTCATTCTGGATGCATACTCGTTAAAGAAGCTCCTGACTCGAAAATCTGTTAACATACTTGCAACCAACACGCAAGCGAGAATGCATAGAATGACAAAGGTCATGCTTCTGAGCGATTATTATCAGCGGCTCAGGGAATGACGTGGTATATCTTGCCTTAAACATTCTACATATGATCTCCGTTACCTCCGTCACTGACAAATACATTCTTCAGCCATCCCTTTTGGCTGAACACAGACGAACACTTGACTGGCTTTCCGCCACCGTGCTGTGGAACAAGGAATTAAACTTCTTCCAGAAACGGCTTGACAAGTATGCTGGTAAATTCGTTGACGCGGAAGACAAGAAAAAAGTCGACCACTTCCAAAGTATTGTCACTTACTATAAGCTTGAGGTGCTCGTCAACTTAAGCGAGAAGCTGAGGAATCATGAACGAAAACTTGCCGATATGCTTGAAACAAGAGACGAGACAAAAACCGAATATTTTAAGGAGCATGCCGACCTCATGAAGGAGCTCGAATCCGCGAACATCCAGCTCAGTCACTACAAAGACGAGTTATTCTCTTTCATTGAAAAAGTAATGTAACTAAACGATTGAAGATCATGACAAAGAAGGTAGCAAAGAAAGCCGGTAAGAAACCCGGCCCTAGCGACTGGCATCATAAAAACAAAAGTCAGAAGCACGAACAAAACTACAAGCGAAAAACGAAACCATATGGCTGGGGCAATGGACCAGGCAAATAGCCTAGACGTTTGATTCGATGATCCGCTGAAGCTGATACGAACGCACAACTCCCGATTGGCGCCACACCACCTGCCCGTTCTTAAAAAGCACAAGCGTTGGAACACCGGTGACGCGGTAAGCTGATGCCGCCTGAATATTTTTGTCAACGTCAACTTTGATGATCTTCACCTTGTCGCCAAGATGACCTTTGAGTTCTTCAAGGACTGGTTTCATCATCTTACAAGGTCCACACCACTCTGTAAAAAAAGCAACTAACACCAGAGGACTCGTGCTGATAACCTCATTGAAGCTTCTCTGTTTTGTCTGCGTTTCCATTGCTGTTAGCCTAAGTTAACTCACTTTTCGTTCGAGACTTCTCCATCCGCCTCCGTTGTACACTTTAAATCCGTGAGATTCAAGCATACTTTTCGCAGCGGAACTCCGCATACCGGATGCGCAACATACGATAACCGCTCTATCTTTTTTGATTCGGCTGAGGCTCCGGTTCAGGTCGGGAAGCGGAATATTTACACTTCCCTTCAAATTGCCAGACGCAAATTCTTCGCGGGATCGAACGTCAATCACCTGCGCACCACTTTTTACCAGGGCGGCAAGATCATCACCACCTCCAAAAATCTTCTTCAATTGATCGAACATAACTTATCATTTTTTCTTTTGAAACATATTCAAGAACAAGCCGCCCATAATCGCACCGTAGATAGTACTGTTCACAGGCTGTGAAGTGATCGGACAGCTGCCTGAATTACATCCGATCCAATAATAGTAGGCATAACCGCCAACGGCACCAACAACAACACCCATTATCGTCAGCCAGTGTTTACGAAACATCATAGCATTGTTGTTTGACACACAAATTCCGACAGCTCGAATCTTCCACTTTCTTTGAGTGCTGTAAATCCTCCGTCTACGTCAATTAAATTCTCGTAGCCGCGCGATTTCATGATGGATGCAAAAATCATTGATCGATAACCGCCTGCACAGTGGACGTAGTAAGTATCCGATTTATTAATAATTTTCGAACTGTCTTCAATGTAATCGAGCGGTGCATTTACGGCTCCAATAATATGCTCGGAGTCAAACTCACTTTTCTTGCGCACATCGAGAATTTTCGCCCCGGGCCTTTGCTGTAGCACGACAAGGTCGGCTGAGGTAACAAATGGGATGCGATCAATTTCTAATCCTGCATTCTTCCACGCAGGGAAACCACCGTCAAGATATCCGACTGCATTGTCGTACCCAACGCGGGCCAGCCTGGTTACTGCCTCTTTTTCGCGACCTTGGTCTGCAACGATCAAAATCCTTTGCCTGATATCTTTGATCAGCGTTCCGACCCACACCGCAAAGCTTCCGTTGAGGCCAATGTTCCACGCGCCTGGAATAAAACCTTTTCGGAATTCACGCGGATCACGTGTGTCAAGTACTAATACCTGATTGTCGTGGATGAGACGATCAAATTCGCCAACGCTCAAAGCTCGTGTACCGCGGGCCAACACCTCGTCTACATTATCATAACCCTTGATGTTCATGAGAACATTCTTAGGGAAATAGCTTGGAGGCGCAGTTAAACCCGTCAGAATTTCTTTGACGAATTGCTCCTTTGTCAGCCCTTCGCGCAATGCGTAGTTAGTTTTTTTCTGGTTGCCGAGAGTATCACTGGTTTCTTTGCTGAGATTTTTACCGCATGCAGATCCCGCGCCATGTGCCGGATACACGATCAGGTCATCACTTAAAGGCATGATCTTATCTCGCAGCGATTCGTAAAGCATACCCGCAAGTTTTTCTTCTGTGAGCTCTGCGATAACGTGCTGGGCCAGATCCGGCCGGCCGACATCGCCAATGAAAAGCGTGTCACCCGTAAACAATGCCTTTTCTTTTCCTGACTCATCTATCAGCAGGTAGCATGAACTTTCCAGGGTGTGCCCGGGCGTATGAATGACTTTGATCTTTGCTTTGCCAACATTGAAAATTTGTCCATCGTGTGCGACAATGGCATCAAAACCAGTTTCCATTTTTGTTGGACCATACACTATAGGCGCTCCGGTCTTGCGCGACAGGTCGACATGGCCCGAGACAAAATCCGCATGAAAATGCGTTTCAAAAATGTATTTGATGGACGCCTTTCTTTCGGATGCAAGCTGAAGATATTGATCGACCTCCCGTAGAGGATCTATCACAGCAGCTTCTCCATCGCTTTCAATATAATAGGCCCCTTGAGAAAGGCAGCCTGTATAAATTTGCTGAACATTCATAGTCTATTGTTTTTCTGAGTACAAAGATCGGAAGCATTTTTTTCGCTGACAGTAACATTGGTTACAGTTCAATGTGACGTATCGAAAAACATTTTCAACGCTATCACAATCAGCATCACAGCGAACGCCTTCTTCAGGAGCTCAGCAGGAATGTGGATGGCAAGCCTCGCACCTATGTAACTTCCAATGAAAAAAGTCACTGCAAGAATAATCGCAGCTTTGACATCAGCGTGACCGTCTTTGTAGTACTGCCAGGCCGCCAGCAACCCTACCGGCATCACCAACATCAAAAGCGTTGTGCCCTGCGCCTGCAGCTGCGAATACCCAAGGGCAAACACAAGCGCTGGTAAAATAATGACAGCGCCTCCAATGCCAAGTAGTCCTCCAAGAATTCCTGCGACCAGTCCAATGATCAACAGAATTATGATGTTCACGTTGTTTTACTGGTTTTCTTGCGGAGGGTTGAGATACCGAACGGTGCGTAGAGGGGACAAAAGCCGATGAAGCTGGTGGCTACAAACGCAAAAGCAATGATGAGAAGAACGATCCCTAGCGTACCGGTAAGGATGTTAGCAGAATAAAGGATCGTAATGACGATTGCGAGAACAATTCTCACAAACCTGTCAAGTTTACCCATGTTTGTCTTCATAATTATTTGTTTTAGACAAAAGTACCATGGTGTGCCTGCCTTGTCGGTGACAAATGTTACATTTCCCGCATGATCTTTATCTGATTCCGGAACAGCAGAACCTTCTTGTCGTTCTCAAGCTTTTTCAATAACCGCGAGATAACAACGCGAGACGTTGCCAGCTCATCCGCAATCTGCTGATGCGACAGGTTTAAAACAGAAGATCCGGAAATCCTCTTTTTATCTTTCAGGTAGCTGACGAGTCTTTCATCCAGCTTCTGAAACGCAATCTGATCGATTGTCTTAAGCATTTCATTAAACCGATCCCGGATGGTACGCATAACAAAGGCTTTCCAGGTTGGATATTTGCTAAGCCATTCGTCCATAACTGATATGGGGATGGCAAGTAGTTTCACTTTCTCTTCGGCTACAGCTTTAATCTCACTAGGATATTGCTGCATGCAGCACGTAAAGGTCATCGCACAGCTCTCGTTCGCATTGATATAATAGAGTAATAGCTCACGGCCGTCTTCATCCATCCGGGTCACCTTAACGCTACCGTCCAATATCAATGGCATCTGCTTAACGGACTGCCCAATATCTACTATTGTCTCTCCTGGTTCGATCTCGACTATTTTCCCTCTTGACTCAAGATCAGAAATGAGGTCCGGCTCAAAAATCTGGCTAAAACGTTGTCTGATTTCCATACGTATGCAGACAACACTTATTATGCGTGTTGAGTTTCCTTTGCCTTTGAGGCAAATGCCGAGGAAACTTTTCGGAGAAAGTCTTCGATCTTCGTGCTAAACAGCATGAGATCTTTTTCCTCAAGCCGATAACCGCTTGTGTATTTGATCGTGTTCTTCCTTTCTTCCGTCAGCAAGTCATTGATCCACAGTTCCTGAACCAACGCTGGCTTACGCTGCAGCAGTTTTACCATATCGTCCGTCAACTTCGCCTTCTGGTCCGCGTTTCCACCACCGCATACAGTGATAAAACTGTATTGATTGATGTTATTTTTCTCTTGTAGCCAAAATGATTTGAGAGGCGATGCAATCTTCCCGGCCCAGATGGGACTCAGGAAAATACAGTGATCATAAGCTTTAACCGACTTCGAGTGCGGTTTAATCTTTGATTTGCGATTAAATACCAGGTCCAGTAAGATCGAAAAACTGTTACGCGGTCTGACCGTTTCAATTTTCAGAAGATCACATGCCAATTTCTTTTGAAGATGCTTCGCGAGCATCTCGTTATTGTGAGTGAATGAGTAGTAAACAATGAGCGTTTTCATAGTACTTATTTGGATTGAGCAATTTTACTCCGTGTGCTTAACACCCAGTAAAGGCCTTTAACATTCGTCTTCCATTCAGGCAACACAATTACAAGAATGATCTCTTCAATCAATTGGATCGCGGTGATGATGGCTGCAACGATGAACAGGCCGCCAACGATGCTGAAATTGAAAAAGAAGGAGATGAAAAACAGTGCCTGCGCGACTGCTGCCATCTTTGCCAGGTAGGTGTGAAAACCTGTGACTTTTTTATACGCAATGAGCGCTGCGATCGTCTGAATCCCGAACAGCGCAAACAATGCCGCGATGACCACCCAATTGTTTTTGAAGAACTCCGGATGAAGGATCCACAACGCTACAGTGGAAACCAAAACGGTTACATCATCTGCCACTGAGTCGAGGCGCGATCCGAAAACACTTGTGACCTGATATTTACGTGATAGAGGACCATCCATTGCATCTGTCAGGAAGCTAAAGGCTACAAGCCACCTGAACCACACGTCATACCCAAGAGCGGCAACCAGTAACAGGAAAGGCGCTGACACAAGCCGATACATCGTTATCGCGTTGATGAGGTAGTAACTTATTCTTGTAGCTTTCATTTCCGCAAGTACAAAAGATGTATTTGGCAACAAAATGACATTCATCATGCCGCTACCACGATTATGATGATCAATTTCACCTGATGTGCATGACTCATATCACAAAACAAAGTGGCTCCTGCGTGTTAGTTTGTCGATCAAAAAAATCGAACTCATGAAAAGTCTGACTGCTGAACTTGAAGTTGAATCTGGGCTGATTGACTGGGTCATGACTGGTGACGTAGCGATTCAGTATCAGGTGAGTAGAGATCTGTTACATGCACCCAAATCACTCACCGATAAGACTCAAAAGCAGATCGCTGTTCGTGGCTGGGGCGCCAGATTTCTTGGAAAACAGAAATCCAACGGACACTGGGGTATTACTTTCTACCAGCCAAAGTGGACGAGTACACACTACACGTTGCTCGACCTTAAGACGATCGGTCTGGCCAATGATAATCCGAACGCACAAAAGGCTGTAGAGATGGTGATGAATGAACCATCAGGAGAAACGGGCGGCATAAACCTGGCGCGTTCATTAAAAGGCAGCGATGTATGTGTCAACGGAATGATTCTCAATTATGCGTCTTACTTCTTACCAGCGCATCAAAGACTGAAAGAAATCGTTGACTATTTGCTTCAGATACAAATGGCAGACGGAGGATGGAACTGTCGATATGCTGATGCGCACACGACTCACAGCTCAATGCACTCTACCTTGAGTGTACTTGAAGGATTGTTATCGTATCGAAAGGCATCGCGCACATATCGCCTTCAAGACATTAAAGATGCCGAGAAGAAGGCTGTTGAATTCCTCTTGCGTCATAAACTATACCAGTCACATCGAACAGGTAAGATCATTGATCAGCGGTATTTGCGGCTCTCGTTTCCCGGCCGTTGGCGCTACGATATTTTGAGATGTCTCGATTACCTGCAGGAAGCAAAAATTGAATATGACCCTCGGATGAGAATGGCACTGGACATACTGTATGAAAAGCAAGATGAAAAAGGTAAGTGGCCATTGCAGGAAAGGCATAAGGGCCTGGTTCATTTTCACATGGAAAGGCTCGGCCAGCCGAGTCGTTGGAACACGCTGCGTGCTTTGCGGGTGTTGAAACATTTCAAGTTCATTGATGACCAACCCTTGCTGTAACGCCTTCGCGGATATAGAAGACGTTATCTTTTTTTCGCTCATGCACGGGAGGCTGTTCATCACCATAGCCAACAGTTAAGGAAACAAGGACGTGATCGGTAGCCGGCACACCCAACTGCGAATACAGACTTGTCCTTTCTATGAACTTACCGAGACCAACAGGGCATGTGTCAAGACCGGATGCTTTGGCTGCGAGCATCATATTCTGAGCACACATGCCGATATCTAGTGCGGCCCATTCATTAACTTTTGGGGCCGTAATGAAAACTACCACGGGCGCACCATGGAAAATCGAATTAGGTTTTTTTAAAAACTCGACCATCTCAGGCATTTTATAGATGTCGGCCACCACCACTTTTATTTGTTCGTCCATCTGTTTGATCAAATTGCTTTCGGTGACGACATAGAACTTCCATGGCTGAAGATTCATGCCGGATGGAGCCATTCTTCCAGTATCAACGAGTTGCTCGATAAGACTTTTTTCAACAGGCCGGCTCTTGTACTTACGAACAGCCCTTCGATCGTAAATTATCTGTATAATGCTGTCCATTGCAATTCTGGTTAGTTGTTTGACGTTGTTTTGTCCGTAACTGAAATTGGTCGATCTCTTTCGGTGAGTTTGCGCATGGTAACGAGCATCTTCCTTTCCATAACGAAGTGCGGCACTTCAAAGAAAAAGTAGCGAAGTACCTTGTTTCCGAAGTTGATATCACCACCAGTGGATCGTGCAATGAGCCACGTTTCTTTTTCATTCGCTGGTAAGAGATAGAATGACCACGACCCAAGAGCTTTGCCACCTTTTTTAATTCTAGCATAATCCTCACCGCCAACCATCACCATCGATCTGAATGGAGTCACTTCCGCCAGGATCTGGTACCCGCCTCCATTATAATGTTCTTTCGTTGCGAGCCAGATAGTATCGCCTGCCTGTCGTGGAAACTGGAACTCTGGCCTGATCGCGTACACGTTGTGCATGTCAGCACGAAAAATGTTTTCGAGCCAATCGTAACTATAGAATCCACCCCGGTCCTGCCCTATCTGGATGAGCCACGGCCATATTTGTTCTGGTGTCGCGTTGATGAGGACTGCGCGGGTGTGACGATCACCTTCCGTCATCAAATCTCCTGCGAATTCCATTTCCTGGAGTTCTCCTGTCGAACCCCAGTCAAGGATAATAGGACGAAAAATGAAGTGATGGAAGAACAGAAGCATTGCCATTACATAAACGAACATCAGCAACTTGTGCGAAGGCTTGAAGTATTGCATAACAGTCTGACTTTGGCGAAAAGATATACAGACCTATCACTCAATGCTGTGACGGAAATCATTGACCGCTGAGAAATTAATCATTCGATGATCAAAGTCCGGCAGTTGAAGGACCGGCATCATCATTCAAGGCTTTCGACCCGCCTAGCTTGCGAAAACTAATCTATCAAAAATGAAAAAAATCCTGGTGCCATGCGACTTCTCAACCCCCGCGCAAGAAGCGTTTAAATTTGCTGTACGAATCGCGCAGCAGAGTAAAGGCGAAATACACGTCCTGTATATCATT
Organism: Chryseosolibacter sp.; assembly: GCA_036402115.1. Lineage (GTDB taxonomy): Bacteria > Bacteroidota > Bacteroidia > Cytophagales > Cyclobacteriaceae > Chryseosolibacter. Next base: position 4,518 of record DASWTM010000154.1, on the reverse strand, counting down.
GATACAACATTTCTTCATGGGAATCCAAGTCTTTCACACAGCTATGCGTTCAACGTGAGCTTTCTGAAAGAAATGGAAGTTGAAGCCGAAGCGAAGTTCAGAAAGATGTGGGAGCGGTATTCACCACTTACGCTGCCTGTCAAATTCAAACATAGCATCGGCTCACTCGTTGAAGATGTTGAAGGCTACGTTCGCGCAAATGAAATTGACGTCATCATTATGGGTACACATGGTGACAGTCAGGCACGATGGGGCACGAACACGGAAAAAATAGTGAGGCACTCCCCTGTACCCTTGCTGGCGATCAGGAAAGAGCCTGATACAGATGTGAAGAACATAGTAGTACCTATCATCCCTGATCAGTTCGACAAGGACTTTTACGACAAACTAAAACAATTGCAAAGGTTCTTCAATGCCTCCTTACAACTCCTCTGGATAAACACCCCACGAATTTTCAAAAACGATTCTGAGGCGCAGGCAGACCTTCAGAAGTTTGCAACGCAGGCAGGGTTGACGAACTATTCCATTCATGTTCGCTCCGATTATGATGTGGAAGAAGGAATCTACCGGTTTGCCCGTGACAATGATTCAGACATGATCGCTATGGGAACCCATGCATGGAAAGGACTTGTGCACTTCTTAAATGGAAGCATTGCTGAAGATATTGTCAATCATATCAGCGTTCCGGTCTGGACATATGCGATGAAGTAATATTTCATGACTATTATCATTACCGGCCCTGACGACCGTCACGAATTCTTACTACTCCATGCGACATATTTGATTAAACAAGTCGTTGCCCGTGGAATCGCCATTCAGACTAAATACACAATTCTTCACTGAAACCGGAGACATCGCGCGCTTCGCACTGCGATTCTTCAAAGAACTGTTCAAACGCAGACAAGAGTACGAGGAATTTCTCAGGCAATGTTTTTGGGTTGGGTACAAGTCGCTGCCACTCGTAGGCATAACTGCATTCATTATGGGTCTCGTGCTTACAATTCAATCGCGTCCTACGCTGGTTGAGTTTGGTGCGGAGTCGTTGTTGCCAAAGATGGTTTCTGTTTCGTTGATACGGGAGATATCTCCCGTCATCACCGCGCTCATCTGTGCAGGAAAAGTTGGATCTGGCATGGGCGCTGAGCTAGGCTCTATGAAGGTGACGGAGCAAATCGATGCGATGGATGTTTCCGGAACTAACCCCTTCCGCTATCTGATTGTGACGCGTGTGATGGCAACGACACTCATGTTGCCGATCCTCTCAAGTTTATCAAACGCTATTTCGCTTTACGGTGGTTATCTCGGAGTAAACATTCGCGGAGAAGTCAGCTGGCACCTGTACTGGACACAGGTATTCAATGCGCTAAGCTTCGGGGATGTTATCCCATCGCTGATCAAAACATTCTTCTTTGGCTTTACGATTGGCTTGATCGGATGTTACAAAGGATACAATTCAAAGAAGGGAACTGAGGGTGTGGGTCGATCTGCGAATTCTGCGGTGGTAGTCTCATCTCTGCTTGTCTTCATTGTTGATTTGATTGCGGTTCAAATTAGTGACCTTCTTGGCTTAACCTGATCGTTATGAGTGATCCTGTTATCAAAGTTGAAAAGCTGAACAAATCCTTTGGAGCCAATCATGTGCTGCGGGAATTTTCAGTGTCTCTCGCAAAAGGTGAAACACTTGCCGTCCTTGGAAAATCCGGATCGGGTAAGTCAGTCCTGATTAAATGCATTATCAATCTCATCGAAAAAGATGAGGGCGAAATAATCGTCCTCGGCAACAATGTGAGCGAGATGAGTCAGGAGGAACTGGATGCGCTTAGGGCGCGAGTTGGATTTTTATTTCAAAGCAATGCGCTTTATGACTCAATGACGGTAAGGGAAAATCTGGAGTTCCCATTACGAAGACACTGGACGAAAGACGAACGCGAAAGAACTGCAGAAGGTGCCGTGATGGAAGTCCTTACCGATGTCGGACTCGCGCACACCGCTGACATGATGCCCGAAGAATTATCCGGTGGAATGCGAAAGCGAATTGCGCTGGCGCGAACACTTATTCTTCGCCCGGCAATCATCCTGTATGATGAGCCTACCACCGGCCTTGATCCTGTAACAGCACGGGAAATAAGTCACCTGATTGTTAAAGTGCAAAAAAAGTACGACACCTCGTCAATCGTAATATCCCATGACATGCATTGCATCAACACCACAGCAAATCGTGTTGTTATGCTGATCGATGGGAGATGCTATGCTGATGACACGTACGCTAACCTACAACAATCAACCGATCCGAAGATCAAAGAATTTTTCGACTAGCTTATGAAGAACAAGACCGTAAATAACACAAAGGTTGGAATATTCGTAATTGCGGGCATCGTATTCCTGGTGCTTACTCTTTACATGATTGGTAAGAATAGAAATCTGCTAGGCGCCACTTTCATTATCAAGGCAACGGTAAGTAATGTCAACGGACTCGTGCCTGGAAATAATGTTCGTTTCAAAGGCATCGATGTGGGAACGGTCAAATCCATTTCTGTTGAAAATGATTCGGCAATTATCGTCACGATGCTTATCGATGAAAAAATGAAACCTTTCCTGAAGAAGAATGCTGTTGCCTCCATTGGAACAGACGGACTGATGGGGAATAAGCTGATCAACATTAACTCTTCCTCTGGCGATGCGGAACCGATCGAAGCGGGTGATGTGATCGACTCGAGAAAAGCGGTTGAGACAGACGAAATGCTCAGAACTCTCAATACTACAAACGACAACATCGCCAGGATCTCCGGGAACTTGTTCGAAATAACAGAGAAACTAAATCGAAGCAAAAGCTTATGGACCCTCCTGGCAGACACCGTCATCACGCAAGACATCAAGCTGGCTGTACGCGATTTCAAATCGGCCGGATCGAATACGGCTGAACTCACATCAAATGCAAAAACTATTGTCCAAAGGTTCGGTCAAGGCAATGGCATCGCCAGCACGCTGTTTACAGACACAACGCTTTCAAGCCAACTGACCGCATCTGTTCAACAACTTCAGGATGCGAGCGAAAAGACTTCGGGAATAATGAAAGATCTCCAACTCGTTGTTGACGACCTCAAAGACGGTGAAGGCACTGCCGGACTTATTCTCTCGGATACCATTCTCCGCGAGAAGTTGTTTAAGAGCGCAAGCAACATTGAGCAGGGAACAGATCGATTCAATCAAAACATGGAAGCGCTGAAACACAATTTTCTCTTTAGGCGCTATTTCAGAAAACTTGAAAAAGAACAACGGAATGAGGCGAAAGCACAGAACAAATAAATGCTATGACTATGAAAAAAATCCTTTGCCCAACTGACTTTTCTGACACTGCTCAATATGCTGTCGCCTATGCTGCCAAGCTGGCGCAGGCCATGCATTCGGACCTGACGTTACTGAATGTGCAGTCTGTTTTCGATTTCACACCCGTAGAAGTCGTGCGCGGAAAAGACATCACCATTGCAGGCGCTGCAGAACGCCTGGAAGCTGAAAGCCGCCAAATCAGTAAGGCGTTTAAGATAGGATGCTATGCTGAAGTCTTGTCGAGCGCGAGCCGGCTTAGCACAATAATACACGACAAAGCGAAAGGCCACGACCTGATTGTGATGGGCTCAGACGGAGCGGATGACCTTTACCAGTTCTTTAGTGGAAGCAACACTTATAACGCAATCGCAAAAAGCGAAATTCCAGTTCTACTGGTTCCATCGGGTTATACCTATACGGAGATCAGGACAATCGTCTACGCTTTCGACTATCTCCGGGAAAGAAACCTTCCGTTAACACGGCTTGTGCCAATAACGAAAGCACTCAAATGCGAACTGGTCATCCTTCAAGTGATGGAAGAAGCCTACAGCAAAGACGCTGAAGACGACCTCCGCGAGTTGCAGTTCATCATCCGAACACTCTATGGAGACGACTTGAACTTTCGATATGATACCATTCGTTCACACGAAGTTCCACAAAGTATTAATAGCTACATCTTAAGGAACCAACCTGACGCACTCGCCTTATGCTCAGTCCATCGCAACCTGATTGAACGCATGTTTCATAAGAGTATTATTAAAAACATCACAGCGTATTGTAGCTATCCTGTGTTTGTTTTTCACGTGTAGTGGGAAAACAGGCAAAGGCAACAACAACCACGATCAACTCTCGCCATAATCTTCACCAAATCCCTACAACTCCACAGTCACTGATCTCGAGTACATTCCTTTACCTCCTACCATAACGGAATGTATTTTCCCTGCTACAACAGAAAGCTCAGCCGAAAGAACACTTGGAGACGGTTCATTCATAAACCACCCCTGCTCAATCAGAAACTTTTCTCTTTTCCGGCCCAACACATCATAGAGATAACATGCGAGAGGCCCAGCGGCCATGCCTGTCCCTGCTTCCTCAAGGATGCCATACCTGGGCGCAAACATTCTGGTGCTGGCGTCTCTTCCTGCCGTATTCGTCTGCTCACTGAATACATAATATCCGATCAGGTCGAAC
>DASWTM010000153.1:0-2727 GCA_036402115.1 Chryseosolibacter sp. | reverse complement strand
TAAATTTTGATAGCGGACTCATGGACAACATCATCCTCGATCGTTATCCTGCTACCATTAACAAAGGAACAGACGTCCGGACCTATCTTCCAGCACTTACGTTTGATTTCTATAATCGAAAGAGGCCACAAGGTTCCGCGTTCGATATTGGTGCAATAGAATTTGAGTAAGATGCACAGTCGTTCGATGTGAGTTCTGATTTTTTTTTAAAAAATTTTAATGCTGCGCCTGCTTCCCAGTGACGCACCTCCTGGCTCCATTGCGCTTTAACTCCCTCTTTTGCAGCTTGTAATTTACTTGAGTTAGTCTATTTAATTTGTTCCATGAAAAAATAGCATTCACAGGCAAAGCTTACATCGCTACTTCACTTCGAAAATTACGGATACAGCTATTTACGCATTCGCTTCTTTTGTAACGTCATTCAGCTGGCATGGATGACTCGCAAGAAAAAGCCCACTAGTAATTTTTTAACCTGCAGCTGCCTCCCAGGCAGTTGCCATAACCTGAAGTGAAATGATGTACCGAGAGAAGACTGTCCAATTTTTCAAAGCCCTCACTTTTGCAATTACCGCCACCCTCCTGCTCTCCAAATGTTCAACTGACGATATTCTGGAAGAAGAGGTGCAACTAACGCAAGACCTAAAGACCTCAGCAAAAAGTACGTCATGCGGGTGTACATATACGGTGCCTTCGAACAAAAATCTTATTGACGGACGAGTTCTCGGTATCAAGCCTGGAGCCGTGATCTGTCTCAGTGCTGGCAACACCTATAAAAACCTCAATTTCCAGAACATCATTGGCACTGCCACAGCGCCTATCACGATCAAAAATTGTGGTGGTACTGCGGTGTTGAATGCAACGGGCATGACCTATGGCATCAAGTTCGGAAACAGCAAATATTTCCGTCTCACGGGAGGCAGCACCCCCGGCCTTTATGGAATTAAGGTACAAAGCGGTCACATCAATATGTCGTTTGAAGCACTCACCACAGACTTCGAGGTCGATCATGTTGAAGGAACTTCTGCTGGTTTTGCCGGAATTATGGCGAAGACTGATCCAACCTGTGACGCTGCAACCGTGCGCGGAAATTTCACTATGCGCAATGTTTCCATTCACGACAACTATATCCACGACTGCGCTGGTGAAGGGCTATACATTGGCAATTCCTTCTATAAAAATGGTGTCTCGACTTCTTGCGGAAGAAAATATCCTCATGAAATCCATTACTTGAAAGTATACAACAATAAGGTGCGCAACTCCGGTTGGGAAGGAATTCAGGTGGGCTGTGCTACTGTTGGTGCAGAAATCTATAGTAATACCGTTGAGTACTACGGAAAGAAGAATGCTGCAGCCCAGAACAATGGTGTTCAGCTTGGCGAAGGCACGGGCGGAAAGTTCTACGGAAACTTTATCAAATCAGGTCCTGGCAACGGATTGATCATTCTCGGACTTGCAGACAATGTTGTTCATAATAACATCATCGTGAGTGCTGGCGCAAGCGCGATCTTCTGTGACGACCGATTGTCCACCGGAACCGGCTTCAAGTTCATCAATAACACACTTATTAATCCAAAACAAGACGGTATCCGTATCTATGCCGAGTATCTTAAAAACGTAGTACTAAACAATATCATTGTAAATCCTGGCAGCTACACCACGTACACCTACCCTCGGACAGCAAACGACTCATACGTTTACAAGATCAGCAGCAAGGTGAATCTTGAAATGGCGAACAACTACTTCACGCGAAGCATATCAGCGCTGAAGTTCGTAGCGTACTCATCCGACAATTATAAGCTAACGAGCGCATCACCAGCAGTAAACAAAGGTAAAAGCATCTCTACGTTTGGGATTGGAAAAGACTTTTACAACGACCTTCGTCTCCAACTTGGAAGTTACGACATTGGTGCAAGCGAGTATTAGGATACGAATAAAATGTAAAGAAGATCCCGCTCCAAGGCGGGATTTTTTTTTGGAATACTTTTTTTGCTCTACCGGTCAAACGTGAAAAGTTATGAGCCTACCAAAAGTTGTAATAAAGGATAACTTTAATGATTATCTAAACGGGAAGGAAGTGAAAGCAACCTTTATCAGCCAGACAAAGGAGCAGGCGTGGCCGGGCGAACACGTGATGGCGTTTAAAGATGCAATCGCATCTGACACAAATGTTCCAGTGCCGAAATCTCAGCAATCACACTTTATAGGCATCGAAGGAACGATCACGGAAGTGGTAAATGACTCGGGTGCCAGGAACACGCAGTTCGTAAAAGTAGTGAAGCGTTGACTAAATATTGATCCCACAGAATCATTCCAAATGAAGAACGTTGTGATTAGACGTCTCCATTTGGAATTTTTTCGTATGAGGATAACAACTATTCGTATTTGAGTGTCTTCGCAGGCTGGCTCCATGCTGTCTTAATCGCTTCATAACTGATGGTGATTAGCGCGATAGCCAGCGAGATGCCTCCCGAGATTACAAACACGCTGATTCCAATATTGATCCTGTACTCAAATGTTGATAGCCAATCTTTCATCAGGAACCAGGTGATCGGAACGGAAATAAGAAGCGATACAACAATAAGCAACACGTAGTCGCGTGAAAGAAGAACCAACAGTGAGTGTTCCGAAGCGCCAAGCACTTTTCGTATGCTGATCTCCTTTGTTCGATTTTGCATGGCGAGTGATGCGAGGCCATACAATCCGAGGCTACCAATCAAAATGGCAAGG
>DASWTM010000152.1:0-20474 GCA_036402115.1 Chryseosolibacter sp. | reverse complement strand
CCAGCGTTTCGAAGGCGTTTCCGAAGATGGTATGCGTTACAAAGACACAACGAAGAAGGACATTACCATCTACGTTGAACGCAAGAAAACACAAATCGCTGGCCGTACCGTTGAGTTCTGGGACGTATTGCTCGGAGATATCAAAGTGACGGAGACGGGTGCGTAAAAAATCAGGCATTAGGCATTGGGAATTAGGCATTAGTGAAAGCCGTTGCTTGAAAATCTTAGAGATTTCTTTTGCGACAGAATTTCTGCCAGCATCGGACGTTTTAAAAGCAACCCTCCAATCCGATTTTCTAATTCCAATCGTAATGCCTAATGCCCAATGCCTAATGACTAATGACTAATCAATCAACTTTGAAGACGAAATTTTACACACTGGTATTGCTCCTGTTCGTCAGTCTTACCGGTTATTCCCAGATAGTACGTGAAGGTGAAGATGAGACGAAGCTATATGCACAGTCGAAGCAGGTCAATCAATTCTTTCGGAGATTTAATGGTGAAGAGGACGAGAAGGGAAATCGTTACTACGCGAAGGATCGTCAGTATCGCAGTGAAAAGCTGAGGAAGAAATACTTAGGGATGTTGTTCGATGAGTCGAACGCAGGCATCTCGAATGCGTTAAAAGTTGAGTTCGCAAAAAATGTCCTCGACAAGCAGATGTTTCTGAATTTTCATGGCGGAAGCTGGTTTTCGCAGGTCAATGCAACATTCCGCTTCAACGGAAAAGATCAGGATGTGCTCTTATTCATGGAGCTTGAGAAAGATCATGGCGGGAGCAAATGGGTGATCAACAAAGTCTATGCAGACATGTTTGCACCCTACTTTGTACGTGACACGACTAAGGTTGGTCGGTTTCTGCATCCGCTCAGTCATGAGCTGGATTTCATGAATCTGAGGAAGGCGCTCGTAAACAGCGACAGTATCAGTCAGTTTACTGTAAAACGATTTGTACCCGACCACCTTTCTGTTTTTCTTTACGAGTTGAAAAGGGGAAACCTGGAATTCAAGTCTGTCAATCAGGTGCAGTTTCACTTTTTCCAACTGGATGGCTGGTATTTTGAGTTATCGAACTTCAACCGGCCGGGTTATAATACGGGATGGTTGATCTCAAATCTTGTAAAACTCAACAGCCCGTCAGACAAAGAAGCATTACGAAGACACTTATACAATGAAACAAACTAACACATGGCTGCTGCTTTTCCTGTTTCTTGTATCCTTTCAATTTGCTGACGCACAGAAGTCAAAAGCAAAAACACAAAAGCCTGTCAAGCAAACGCAGACGACTCAAAAAACTCCGGGAAAGAAACCTGCACCCGCAGCAAAGACGGAGCCAAAGTCTGCCGCTGCAATCGACAACAGCAAAGACAATGAAAAAATAAAAGATATTGTCTCGTTCCTGCAGTTTATACTGAATACACTAGGGAGCTCATCCACATCCAGCCGCGATAAGGACGTGCTGATCACACAGAGCTATTCGAAGATCTTCCGAGACGAGAAAGTACAGGTAGAAGATGACCTCGATGAAAAGCGTGAGACGATCACCAACAAAGACATCGTTGCCTATTTAAAAGATGTCGATTTCTTTTATGAGCAGGTAAAGTTTGAATTTGCTATTGAAGACATCAAGAGCAGCACGCTTCCAAACGGAAATCTTTTTTACAAGGTCACAACGCGAAGAACACTTGAGGGAACATCATCGGAAGGCGCTCCCGTCAAAAATGTGCAGCCGAGATTCATAGAGATCAACTTTAATCCTGACGATCAGGATTTGAAGATCGTTAGCATCTACACAAAAGAGTTTAACGAAAAAGAAGCCCTAACGAATTGGTGGAATGAGCTGTCGTACGAGTGGCGATCCATCTTCAAGAAGAAAACGAATCTACAACAAGACAGCCTTTCGCTTGCGCAGATCAAGCAGATTGCAGCGATTGAATCATTAGACCTTACGGGAAACCAATACATCCAGAACATTGAACCGCTCGGACTCTTGGCTGACCTGAAAACACTAAGTCTTGCAGAGACAAAAATTACTGACCTCACCCCTATCCGCAATCTTACAGCACTCGAAGAGTTGAGCCTCGCGGAAACAAAGATCGAAGATCTAACACCACTGAAGTATTCCACCAATCTCAAGCGACTTGACATCAGCAATACGTTGGTGGCCGACATTTCCGTACTTGAGAAAATGACACAACTCGACACGCTAGATATCAGTGGCACTAAAGTGTACGACTTTAAAGTCTTGTCGTTCCTTGAGCGATTAACTTCATTGAACGCGAGAAATACGCAGATGACATACCTTGCCCCGATTGAAAAGTTAGTGGTATTAAAGTCAATCGATATTTCGAAGACGCTTGTCCAGGATCTGTCGCCACTCAAAAATCTGGCGGCTATTGAAACACTTTCCATTGACAGCACACGGATCAGCTCAATTGCAGCATTGTCGTCTTTACAGAATCTGAAAGTTCTTCAAGCAAATTACACACGCATCAATACGCTGGAGCCACTGAAAGATCTGAAAAACCTCGAGAAGGTCTATTGTGATCAAACGGAGATCACCCGAGACAAAGCTGACGCATTCCGCTTGGTCAACTCGCGGGCACTGATCATTTACGATTCTAAAGATTTAAGGAGCTGGTGGGATGGACTGTCACCATCCTGGCAGACCGCATTGAAGAGCGCGGCAAAAACCGGAGCATCGCCCACGAAGGAAGAGCTTGCTTCAGTCACCAACCTTGACTCCATCAACCTCACAAGAAATCCTGGCATCGCAGACCTCGAACCGCTGCGTAAGCTATTGAAATTGCAAGTTGTGCGCATTGGCGGTACCCCAATCAAAGACTTGTCACCACTCGAAGACCACAGAGATATAACCGTCCTGGAAATCAGTGATACTCCGCTAACGGATATCTTCCTGGTGCGCCAGTTCTCAAAACTTCGCGAGTTCCGTGCCGATAATACAAAGGTGGAAAGCCTGGACGCGTTGTTTGGTTTGAAAGAATTGAAGAAGGTCTACGTTGACCACACTTCCATTCACGATATCACCGCAGCCGAATTCCTCGAAAAGAACCCGAAGGCTCTTCTTGTTTACAAGACGCATCATCTTCGCAGGTGGTGGAATGAATTATCACCCGGCTGGAAAGACGCCTTACGATCAAAGATGCAGAGTGACACCGCATCCACACGCGAGAACATGCACAAACTTGTTGAGTTGGAAACACTTGAACTGCAGGAGCCCGCGGTCAGCGACTTGAATGCACTGAACGAATTTGTTCGACTGAAAAAGCTCAACATCTCAGGCACAGGCGTCCACGTCTTCCCTGGACTTGAGAATCTCAAAACGCTGACATCATTGCGTGTGGCCAACAGTCCACTTCAGGGAATTGACTACATCGGTCAATTGAATAACCTTCTTGAACTTGACATTTCAAACACACCCGTGGATGAACTCAAGCCAATCGGAAATCTCGACAACCTGAAAGTCTTCAATTGCGCGGGCACTCAAATTAAAAAGCTTGATCCATTAGAGCGCCTCAATGTGCTCGAATCCCTTGACTGCTCGAACACAAAGGTAGGAAGTCTTGACCCGGTCGAGCGTCTTCCACTAAAGACACTGAAAGTCTACAACACCAAGGTGAGCTCCCGCGCAATCGAAAAATTCAAAGAGCGCAAGCCCGAGTGCAACGTGATCTACTACCGATAAATGCAGCTTTACCGCAGAGCCGCAAGAGGCGCGGAGAAACGCAAAGGAATTTTTTGATTGAGATTAATAGAAGATGCAAGCGCAGTTCGAGCGTCTGCCATTCAAAGCATTGGCACTCGCCCAAGCTCATCAATGTGATACAGGATCAAAATTGCATTCCTAAAAATATCTCTGCGTTTCTCAGCGCCTCTGCGGCTCTGCGGTCAAGTGTATTTTATTCGCTGTAGCCTTTTGGTAAGTATTCTGCGGGATTAACAGCTGTACCATCTTTCAGTACTTCATAATGAAGGTGATTACCGGTCGATAAGACACCCGTGCTGCCCACCAGACCGATGACCTGACCTTTCTTGATCGTTGCACCTTTGGTCACTTGCGATTTCTGGAGATGATAATATTGCGTTACAAACTGGTCGCTGTGACGAATGACAACGAAATTGCCTTTCATATCATTGTACGTTGTTTCCACCACGGTTCCATCGGCTGTCGCCATCACTTCAACACCTTCATCGGTTGAGAAGTCAATGCCGGTGTGATGCCGCATTTTATTCGTAGCCGGATGTAAACGTTCTCCAAATCCAATAATTTCCTTGATCTTGCTGCGTTCGATAGGTGCACCGTCAGGTACATTTTGAAGATTGGCAACAACGTCAGGGCTACCTGTAGAAACAGGACGAGAACCATCCTGAAAAGCGAACAACAAAAGGGCAACTGCAGGCACGATGAGTAGGTACAACATCGCCTTGTAGAGAGGTGTTTTGTTTTTTGTTAGCATAATTATTCGGTGTTTGATGTGTTTTGATCCGAAATGACTCGATACAGGTATTCGGTTGTTAGCTAGCGTTGCATTGAGCAGACTGTGCAAATAAACTTCCACATCCGTGTGCTTATCAATTGCACCCTGGTCTGCAAGGAATTCATGCTCGTTTTTTAATGCGCGCTTGTACGCAAATACCAGTGGATTAAACCATAACAACGTAGTGGCTATCTCAACGGCCAGGCTATCCATCCAATGCTTCTGCTGGATGTGGACCTGTTCGTGTTCAATCTCGAGCGGCTGCACATCAGGCGAAGCAAAAACGATGTTAACGAAGGAAAAGGTTGGAAGGGAATGCTGTACATATACCTGTACTCCTGAGATTTCTTTTCGTACAGATTTCCTCTTCAGCTGAATCATCGACCATAATCCCGCAAAAAAGCGAACGATAAAAAGGCACACACCAATTACATATATCAGCGCAACGATCTGCATCAGGTCTGGCATCGATGTACTCGTGCCCTCTTTACTGACGAAGACAGGCAAATACTCTGTTTCAATGTAAGTGGTGTTGAGGTTTCGCAATATTGAATTGCCTTGCGGGATATGCTGCGGCAGCGTGACGAGGGGAACAATAAAAGAAAGAATCAGTCCCGACAAAAGATACATCCGATTCAGCTGAAAGAATGTTTGCCCTTTCAGAAACACGATGTAGATCACCAGGAACATGCTTATGCAGATACTCACCTCGAGCACGTATTGTAAGAAAGACGTCATGTTACTTGGATTTAGATTTCAGTTTGCGAATCCTGTCGTCAACCAACTTCTTCAATTCCTCTAACTCGGTAAGATTCAATTTATCGTTTGCAAAGAAGGACGCCAGCGCACTCGGAGCCCCCGCGATGTAATTTGAAATCATCGGCTTCACATTGCGCTGAAAATATTTTTGCTTGGAGATCAGCGGGTAGTATTCGTTCATCTTTCCATAGGTCTTGTATCCGATGAATCCCTTCTTGACCAGCACGCGCACCACCGTTGATATAGTAGTGTAGGCAGGCCTTGGCTCGGGGAACTGTTCGACAAGATCCTTGAGATAAGCCTTCTCCAGGCTCCATAAATATTGCATCACCTGCTCTTCCGCGCGGGTGAGTGATTTTTGTTCCATGAACTAAATGTATGACTATTTTTATAGTAATACAAATTTATTTTACCGCAGAGGCGCTGAGGCGCAGAGGAACGCTGAGATATTTTTGTAAGATGCAATTAAAAACCGTCATGCGATTCAGCACAGGTCGAATACACTTATTAAGCAAACGCATCGCAAAAAACAGGCTTACAACTTCATTAAAAGTACGAACCACAACATTCTCCGCGTTTCTCCGCGTCTCTGCGGTGGACAAAAAAAAGGACACTCATCGTTGAGTGCCCTTTCATGTGGACTAAACCGAAAGACTATTTCTGATCGTCTTTTTTATGTTTGTCGTGCTCGATTTCGTTTCCGTCTTTATCGAACTTCAGCTTTTTGGTTTCAGAACCATTTTTAGCTTCGATTACGTAAACTTCTTTAGCTTCAGATTGTGCGTTGTTTGGATCGCTCCACATTTTCTTACGAGCGTTTACTACAACCCATCCCTGATAATCAGTTCCCTGAAGTTTAGTTTGAATTGCTGCAGGAAGTTCAGACACTTCAACCCGCTCGCCTTCCTGATCCTGGCTCATAGAAGACTGGTCGTTTGACATTTGGTCATCAGTAGTTGGTTGACCAGTGGTTCCAGTAGTACCAGTTGATGATTCAGTTCCAGTTGATGATTGTGTACCTGTTGTTCCAGTTGAAGAGTCTGTACCAGTTGTTCCAGTTGAAGATTCACTTCCAGTAGTTCCGGTTGAAGATTCAGTTGTTGTTCCTTCAGTACCAGTGGTAGTTTGGCTAGCTGCATCGTTAGCAGTAGAGTCGCTTGCGTTACCTTCGCCTTCTGTGCGATATTGATCTGATTGTTGCGATTCAGTTGTTGTATCTGAGTTTCTTTCTTCCTCAGTTACTTCCTGATGTTGATTGTCGTCAACAGTAGTGGTATCGGAGCGATACTGGTCAGACTGTTGCTCTGTTGATTGCGTTTGCGTTGTGTCCTGTTGTTGATCTTGTGCGTTCACAAAAGCAACCCCACCGAACATTAAACCAATGGCTAAGATTATCTTTTTCATCATTTTTTCAGTTTAGTGATACAATTAGTTTTAGTTTTTCCTTGCACCACTATGTTCGAATGATGTGCCCTCAGAAACAGCAATACGGTAAGGCATTGCCTCTCAATCTGTTAAATTTTAGACTGTGATTTAATGCTGGTTATTGTGTTGAATTAGTCAACAATCCAGTGAAATTGATTTCACACTATCGGCATAAAAAAGCCAGCTGCTTTCACCTGACAGCTGGCTCATCACGGTTCCGACTCTTACTCTATGCTCGCCTTCACTTCACCACTGTTGCTGATGTTGGCAAGTACGATTCCTTCAGGAAGTAGTTCAGAGGAGTAAACCAGCAGCAGCGTTTTACTGCCAGCTGACTTTTGAATTTTCCTTACTTCACTAGCATTTACACTCATCGCGCCTGTATTCGCATCCGATGAGTCATCAAATTTCCAGGCTTTTACGATTTTGTTTTGTTCATCTTTAATCGTGAGGTTCCGAGCGACACCCATTTTGCCGCAGTGACTATAATGGATTTTTAAGACATCGTTGGCAGAAGCTTCCTGTAACGAGATTGTTTTCGTTTTTTCTTTTAAGTAAACAAACTGCTTGACGAGCAGCTTGTCATTGAGGTAGATCGTGAAGCTGTCGCCCCCAGGAGGTGTATCGAAGGCAGCAAGCAAAGTGCACACAAAAACGGCAATCATCATTTTAATGCCGAATCCCTTGTTCAATAAAGTTTTCATAGGCCATTGAGTTTTGTTATTTGTTCTAATGAACGCACTTTAAAGAACGTGGTGAATTTTCTTTGACGAACTGGGATGAATCCTTGGCCAACTACCTGTTGCTAAGATCGACACGAAATCGTATACTTTCAGAAAATTTACCCTATGCCTACGGTCAGACTTGCTATTGTATGCTTATTGCTGTCGAGTGTAAGCCTTTATAGTCAAACGATTCCTCCCATTCTTCAGGCTTCACAATACAAAAAAGGTATTTACAAAAGTTACAGCGAATTCCTGCGGAACGCTCCTTCGATCTCAGACGGATTTACTTACAAAACGAATTCATCGGACAAAAAAATCGAAAAAGATGAAGCTGTCTATACGCTTTCCTTACTCGATTCGGCATCGACCAGGCGCGACATCCGCAGGCTTTGGGGATTTTGTGATGGTAAGGACATTTTCGTAAATGAAGCTCGAATATTCGGAGTGAAGGAAACAAAGTTTAACGAGGCCGGAAATTTTTCAAGAGCACGCTTCAGAAAGTTCCTGGGGATTGGAAGGTATTGCTACGTGTTGGCTTTGCCCTCTGAGGCACCAATCATGACGAGTCCTTCACCGGGAACAACAGTACTCGTCCCGAACGTGGCCCGCATGATCGATGGTGTCGAACCGTTTGTCCTTAATGTAAACAATGGCAAGTTCTTTTTGCTGGATAAGCCAACGCTTACCAGAATACTCGAAAAAGATCCCGCGCTGCTACAGGAATATAAGCTGGATGAAAGGAAAAGGAAGGAGGACACGTTCATTGCTTATGTAGAAAGATACAATGAAACTCACCTGAATGAAGCGAATCTTGAACTTTGGCTTGACCGGCAGGTGGTAATTCTTCGAGACGCAAAGAAAGAGCTGAGCGAGCCGTTAAACCTGACTCTCAACGACACCTCTGCCATGGCGATGAAGCCAAATTCCCTCGAGCGATTAACACTGCAGGGTGAGAAAGTGAAGGTTTGTGCTGGAGACAAATGCACTGACATCCCGTTGGTGCGGAAGGGAACGACCTACATTCAGGTATCGCAGCAGAAAGTCGGACAGGATGCTGTCATCCGGGCAATAGATGATGCGGTGGGGGAAGCACGAGTAAAGGATATCAGCGAAACTGAAACAAAAAAGCCTGAGTAACAACCCAGGCTTTTTTATTAAACGCGCGAAGATTACTTCTTCACGTGCTTGTTTACAACTTTAGCAAGTTCGAACATAGAGATCTGACCTTTGCCACCGAAAACAACTTTCAATTTTTCGTCAGCATTAATCATACGCTTGTTCTTCTTGTCCTGAAGACCGTTCTTCTTAATGTAATCCCAGATTTTCTTAATGATCTGAGTTCTTGGAAGTGGCTTGTTACCCACTACTGTTGCAAGGTTATCGCTTACAGTAAGAGGTGCCATGAAGGCAGCATTAGGCTTTCTGGCTGACTTCTTCTTAGGAGCGGCCTTCTTTGCTGCCTTCTTAGCAGTCTTCTTTGCGGCTTTCTTTGCCGTCTTCTTCGCTGCTTTTTTAGCAGACTTTTTCGCTGTTTTTGCCATAGCGTTTATTTGAATTTAGTGGTTAAATGATTCGCGTGTGAAAAATATCATTCCGAACGTAAGCGGAATATGTCGGGGTGAGTATAGAGGAGAGGGTTCCCTCAGAGGACTTTGCCTCCTTATCTACGATTGATTCACGAGTGTAAAAGTGTCGTATCAATTTGCTTCAGTGTTGATGTTCATTCGAGAAATACAATCAACTCCTTCGGTAAAGGTAATGAAATAGTTTCGATACAAACTAATTTTCCCTATGAAAAAGTGAAAATCTCCCTATGAAACAACCGTTGACTTCCGATTTTCCCCTATGAAAAGTCAGCGATGAAGCACATTTTCCCTATGAGAACCATAACTCACGTCATCAATTTGTCTCTGGAACACCGAGAATAACACCTTAATTTCCCTTGGGAAAATCGCATTTCAGCAGGGAAAAAGATCAATTTCTCTTAGGCAAACAGTGCTTTTCGATAGCCGAAGCAACTCCGTCATCGATGCTTGAACCGGTTATCTCCCCGGCAACCGCCTTCACTTCTTCCTTCGCGTTCGCGACTGCTACTCCCAGTCCTGCCTGGGTCAGCATATCGATGTCATTATAGTTATCGCCAAAGCAAATGACATTTTCTATAGGGAAATCGTACAGTTTTTCAAGCAGAAGCGAGAGTCCGGTAGCCTTCGAAATCACTTTTGGGGCAAGCTCCAGGTAGGTTGGACGACTCCGATAGACGTGAATTTCATTCGAAAGATGCTTGTTCAGGTCCTGTTCCAGCTGGTGAATCTCTGACTCAGCTCCCATGCACATGACCTTATGCGCCCCTGTTCCCTTTGACGCCCAATCCTTTGCGATCACTACAACGTCCTTGACAATTGACTTTACCTTGGTGATTCGCTCTTCACGCTCGGTCCATTGATCGTAGGCAGGTGCATACCATTTATCCTTTCGATACAAACTATTATGAATAGAAGTGCCTTCCGAGAGTTCAAGAATACGTAAAACTACGGATGCCGGAATTTCAACTGAGGAGAACTCATACCTGGTTTCTCCATCGTATTGAAGCACGTATCCTCCATTATAAGCGATTAACGGATGATGTTCGATGTCTAACTCGGTCTGAAGGTGTCGCATCGCTGAGGGCATTCTCGAAGACGCCAGGATGACCGGAAAGTTTTTTCCTAATGATCGTATCACCTGAATTGTTTTCGGAGAGAGTTGTCGTTCTTTATTAAGGAGTGTGCCGTCAATGTCGGCACAAATCGCACGGTAATGCATGGTCAAAGGTGAGTTTTTAGAAAATTAAGAAGCTTTACACGAATGTCCTCGGTATCAAACATAACACCGTAGTGTGGAGCATCTTTTACGATGATGATCTCATTAGGCACTCCGGCCAGGTCGAGCGATGACTTAAGCACCAGCGACTGCTGATAGGGAACAGACTCATCCTTTTCACCATTTACAATGAAGAAGGGTGGATCATTCTTGTCCACGTAAGTGACTGGGCTTGCCTTTCGTGCAAGGTCAGGGCGCTTTAGCGGAGAGTCGCCCAACAATTGATAAATGGGATCTTTCACTTCCGGATCCTGCTTTGCGCTCATCATCAATAAATCCGCGGGACCATAAAAGTCAATGACTGCTTTCAGCTTGTAGAGAGGTTTTTTTCCGGAAGGATAAAAATTTTTCACCTCATTGTTGAGTGACAGGCCAAGAAGAGACGCAAGGTGTCCACCGGCAGAAAATCCAATCAGCGCGATTCGTGATTTGTCAATATTATACTTAGCCGCATTGCTAAACAGAAAATCCAGTGCTTGTGAGCAGTCGTGAATTTGAGCGGGAAAGATTTTCGTAGTGCTGTGGCGATAGTCAACGCTGGCAAATGCGTAGCCGTTTTCAAGGAATGCTCTCACGGTGTTTGTCATGTAACCCATGTCAGCATACTTGTCATTGTGATTCCACGCGCCACCATGAACCCACACAACGAGCGGCATGGGTGTCGTTGACGTTGGGGGAAGATAAATATCGAGCTGATGTTTCTTCAGGGTATCATTTGCGTACGGCACATTCTGATAGGTGACGGTGTTTTCTGGAAACGCAGCCCGCAACTTGACGGGAATTTGCGCTTCCGAGCGCTGGAGTGATCCAACGGTTAGCGCGGTTACCAGCACCGCACAAGCCGCACGTGTTTGATTTATCATAAGTTTAAATCTAAAAATCGTTTAAAGCGGCAATAAATTCCACGGTTCTGTAGAAAAGTTTGCCCAAAATTAAAAACCTGAGTTGGCATGGATTTTTGATTTCATTTCATTCGACCCCAGCCATATATCATGCTAAGGACTTCTCCGATATAATTCCCCATTTACCAATCCTATAACCACCTTCTGATGAAAAACGAAGCTATTAAAGTATTACAGAAAAAGAAGAAAACCGTTCTCGAGACGTGGATGAAACTGCAGCTCGCTGACGAAGGACTTCGCGAAGATCTCATGACGAATGAAGACCTGCGCGTGCAGTCCGAAGAACTTCTGAACGGTCTAATCGATAACCTCAAGGACGAAAATATAGATGACCCGAGAAATTCCGATTTCGAACCGGTGATTGAGACCTTAACGGGAATTTCCATCTCCCGCGCGAAGCAAGGTTACAGTCCGCGAGAGACCGGGATTTTTGTGTTCAGCCTTAAGGATGCTATGCTGAACATCCTGCAGACGGAGATCAAAGACCCGCAGGAACTTTACGTTCAAAGCCTTAAGATCAGCAAGATCATCGACAGCTTTGGCGTTTCAACATTTGAAACATTTATTAAAGGTCGCGAAGAAGTGATACTTCGGCAGACCGATGAGATTACCGAAATCTCCACGCCTGTCATCCGGGTGTGGGACGGAATTCTTGCGCTTCCGATCATCGGAACGCTTGACAGCTCGCGTACGCAGGTCGTGATGGAAAGTTTGCTTCAGGAGATTGTGGAGAGCGGAAGCAGCATCGCTATTCTTGATATCTCCGGGGTTCCTGCTGTAGATTCCCTGGTCGCGCAACATCTTATCAAGACCGTCAGTGCAACCCGCCTGATGGGTGCGGAATGTATCATCAGCGGGATCCGACCAGAGATTGCCCAAACCGTTGTTCATCTCGGAATCGATTTATCAGACGTTACTACGAAGGCTACACTGGCGAGCGCACTTAAAGCTGCGTTCAACATGCTACAGCTTCAAGTCGTGAAGAAACAAAGACAAACAGCCACCACAGAAAATCAGTAGTCGCGTATGGAAAAAATACCGATCCTCCGAATGGGGAACCTTCTTCTGGTCACCATTCAAGTCGATTTGTATGATCGTTTAGCAGAGAACCTGGAGGCTGACCTTGTTCAAGCCATCAATAAAACCGGTGCGCAGGGGGTTCTTATCGATATCTCCGCTGTGAGCATCATCGATTCATTCATGGGTCGCATCATTGGTAATATCGCTACGATGTCAAAAATTCTTGACGCTGAAACCGTTGTGGTAGGTATGCAACCTGCCGTGGCCATCACACTTGTGGAACTTGGACTTCCGCTGAAGGGAGTGTTGAGCGCACTGAACGTTGAACGAGGAATCGAACTTCTCACGAATAAAATACAATATAAGGATAACGATTTGCGGGAAATGGATGATGGTGATATTGAATAAAGAAACCATGACTATTACCCGCGAGGTGGACGTAATTCCATTCCGGAACAGACTCAAAGAATATGCTGTGAAGGTTGGGATGAGTCTCGTAAATCAAACGAAAATCATTACGGCAGCCAGCGAGCTCGCGCGTAACATGTTGAAGTACGCGGGCGGAGGCATTGCCATCATCGAGGTCGTTAGTAAAGGAAGAGAAAACGGTATCAAACTTACATTCACGGACAAAGGGCCAGGGATACCGGATATTAAAATGGCCATGAAGGATGGGTTCTCCACCGGAAAAAGTCTCGGGTTAGGTCTCCCCGGAACGAAACGCTTGGTAAGTGAATTCGATATTCAATCCGAAGTAGGGAAAGGAACAACAGTAACCGTTACCAAGTGGAAGAATGGATAGACTCTTTACCAGCTATTCGATTGAAGATCGCAGCTACATCTCCTATCTAAAGCGCGAAATCCATAAGGAGGTATCCCTTGGTTCGTTTAGCGAACAACGCGCAGGCGAAATCGACATCATCGTTTCAGAAATATGCTCCAACACTGTTAAGTACGCAACGTCCGGAGAGGTCCTATACCGCACCTGTCATCAAGGACAGCATTCGACCTTTGAGATTATAGCATTGGATAAAGGTCCCGGTATTCCCGACATCAGCCGCATGATGCGTGATGGCGTATCGACCGGCAGTACACTGGGGCAGGGGCTTGGAGCCATTGAACGTTTGAGTGATGTTTTCAACATTTACTCCATTCCGCAATGGGGAACGATTGTATATTCGAAGGTAACAACGAACAAAACTACGTTCGTAAGAAAAGAGAATTTAGACCTTGATGTGCGCGGACTAATGGTGGCAAAACCACGTGAAGTGGAGTGTGGTGATTTGTATCGCGTAAAGCGAACACAGACCGATGTACGCGTTTTTTTGGGCGATGGCCTCGGCCATGGAAAACATGCCCAAGAGGCAGTTGAGCGGGCAGCAGATTTTTTTTTTGAAAGTGATGACACCAATCCGGTGGATATCTTAAGGCAGATGCACGAAAAAGTAAGACGGACGCGAGGCCTTGTAGGAACCATTGGGATATTTGACAGAAGACTTAATCAATGGAGGATTTGTGGAGTAGGAAATATTGTAACGCGATTGTATCAGGGCATCACCTACAAGAACTACATGTCATACAATGGCACCATCGGATTAAATATTCCGACTTCGATGAACGTCTCGGTGATTCCCGCAGAACGGAACCAATACCTGATCATGTGCTCGGACGGCATACGCAGCCGCTGGGATGTTACACGATTTCCTTCGATCTTAAAATATGATAATATGATTTTGGCTTCTGCCGTCTACAAAGACTTCAACAGAGGAACAGATGATTCTTCGGTTTTGATATCAAAAGTGAGTTAACCTGATGAAAGAGATTGTAACCGTAAAACTTGAAAATGAGATGGACCTCATTCTCGCGCACAAGCGAGCCATGAAATTGTGCGAGATGACGGGTTATTCTCTTATCGTCCAAACGTCTATCGCCACT
Source organism: Chryseosolibacter sp. (assembly GCA_036402115.1). Lineage (GTDB taxonomy): Bacteria > Bacteroidota > Bacteroidia > Cytophagales > Cyclobacteriaceae > Chryseosolibacter. The sequence continues at coordinate 6,347 of DASWTM010000152.1, read as the reverse complement.
GCCATTTCGGAGATTGCGCGGTGTGCTATCGAATATGGGCGCGAAGCCGTGCTCGCCCTGGGCATTGAGGCTATGGGAGCTAAAAAATTTTTCAAAGCTGTTATTCGCGATAAGACTGATTTTAGTCTGCGTTGTACGGAAGCTTGTTCCTTCGCCAAACGACTTGTTGATGATATCGAGATTGTTCGGAACAGCAAAGAAATTACGATCACGCTTCAGCAGCAGCTCAGCTTCAGCGGTACACTTTCAGAAGCGAAGATTGAATCGTTCGCTAATTATTTTAAAACCGAACCTCCGCTTTCGGCTTACGATGAAATCAGGAGAAAAAATCTTCAACTTCAGGAACTTGCCGAAAAGCTTCGTCAAAGCGAAGACGATTACCGCTTCCTCACCGATACACTTCCGCTGATGATGTTCTCGGCCAACAACCGGGGCGTAATCTCCTACTCTAACAAATGGCTTCAGGATTATTTTGGGTTTGTTCCCAAGGAATTGAATCAGGCGACATGGCAAGTGGTGGTTCATCCCCAGGATTATCCAAGCTTCGGCAAGGATCTAGCCTACGCTGTGGCGAAGAACACTTCGTTTAATGGCCAGTATCGTTTCCGTCAAAAAAGCACTGGTAATTACCTCTGGCACATTATCACGGTGATCCCATTGAAGAATGATAAAGAGATCGTGAACCGGTGGATCGGGTTCATCGTGGATATCAGCGCTCAGAAGCAGGTAGACCAGACGTTGAAGGACAACCGTGAGCTGAAAGAAATCCAGCAACAGCTGTTTGAAAACCAGAGCGAGCTCCAGCAGAAGGTGATCGAGCTTAATCGAAGCAACTATGAGCTGGAGCAGTTTGCACACCTTGCATCGCACGATCTCCAGGAACCGCTGCGAAAACTTTTCTTTTACACCGATGTTCTGAAAAAGAAATACAACGCAAACCTCGATACCTCGGGACACGCCATGCTGAACAACATGACGCTGGCCGCGAGTCGAATGAAGGAATTGATCAGCGACCTGCTGAACTACTCGCAATTACAGCAGCAGAAACTGAAATTTGAGACGGTAGATCTGAATCAAACGATGAGCGAAATTGTGAAAGACCTCGACATCATCATTCGCGAGAAAAAGGCTACGGTGAATATTGGCAACCTTCCTGTCCTGAATGGGAACCCGTTGCGCCTGCGCCAGCTTTTCACCAACCTGATCTCAAACGCGCTGAAATACTCCAAGCACGACACACCTCCGATCATCGATGTAAGTGCGTCTGAAGAAGATGAAAACATTGTGATCAAGATCAAGGATAATGGAATTGGCTTCGAAGAGCAGTACCGTGAAAAGATATTCGGATTGTTCGAGCGCCTGCATACGCGCGATCAATTTCCTGGAACCGGTATCGGTTTATCGATCTGCAAACGGATCGTAGAGCTGCATAATGGAACGATCGAAGCGGACTCCGTTCCAAATGAATACGCAATTTTCTCGGTGACCCTCCCCCTGAGTAACACCGTTGACGTTTTAATCGAAGAATAAAAGAACGTTATGAGCAATGATATCAGAATTCTGGTTGTTGATGACGATAAGGAAGATCACCTCATCCTTGAAGAATATTTTTCGGAATCAGGCATCCATGAAAACGTAAAATTTGTCGAGAATGGTCTTCGCGCGATCGAATACCTGGAAGGCATCAGTGAAGATGCTGCATTGCCAAAGCTGATCGTTCTTGACCTGAACATGCCATTGCTGACTGGGTCACAGACATTGCTGCAATTGAAACAAAATAACCGGTTCAAGAATATCCCGGTCATCATCTACTCAACTTCTGAAAGTGACAACGAAAAACGGAAGTGCCTCAGCTTTGGTGCAATCGATTACCTGGTGAAGCCTGTGACCATGGAAGAAGGTCAGCGGATGGTCGATAAATTCAAAAGCTTTATTTAGAAAGACATTACTGAATTGCGCTATCTTGGTGTTGCAAAGCAATACTCGGAATGCACGAAACCCTACTGCTCACGTTAGGTCTAATCCTTGTCATCCTCATGGTAGTGATGTTGGGGGAACGAATTAAGATTTCTTATCCTATCTTCCTTGTCATCACCGGACTTATCCTCAGTTTTATTCCTGGAATTCCATCGTTACAGGTTGATCCGGACCTGATCTTTCTTGTCTTTCTCCCTCCTCTCCTGTACGAAGCTGCGTGGAATACCTCGTGGAAAGATTTCTGGCGGTGGCGGAGGATCATCTCAATTTTTGCTTTCGGGCTTGTGATACTCACATCGTGCATTGTGGCGCTGGTTTCGAACGCCATGATTCCTGCGTTTACCTTGTCACTCGGATTTCTATTAGGAGGAATTATTTCACCTCCTGATGCGGTTGCGGCTACGTCCGTCCTGAAAGGGATTAAAGTTCCGAAACGCCTCATTGCAATCCTGGAAGGCGAAAGTCTCGTGAACGATGCATCAAGTTTGATTGTATTCCGGTTTGCGCTTGCTGCGGTGATCTCCGGAACGTTCGTCTTTCACGAAGCAGCCTTCAACTTCGTGCTTGTCACCGTTGGTGGTGTTGTTATTGGAATTGTGATTGCGCTTGCCATTTATTCCATTCATCGCTGGTTTCCCACGACACCCAACATTGACACAGCACTCACACTCATCGCACCGTACCTGATGTATCTTGGCGCTGAACAATTTCACTTATCCGGTGTGATGTCAGTCGTGAGCGGTGGCCTTTTTATCTCCTACCGAAGCCATAAGATTTTCAGTCACACTACCCGTCTGCAAACCACGAGCATGTGGACCACGGTTAGCTTTCTGCTAAATGGCATGGTGTTTCTGCTCATCGGTCTTGAACTGACCGATATTATTGAAGGATTGAAGGACTATTCGATTGGAGAAGCGCTGGGTTATGCGTTGGTCATTGCACTTGTGATTATTGTGACGCGAATTGGTTTTACACTTTTAGCGTCAGCATTTACGGTATGGGTGAGCCGATTTATAACCACAGCCGACTCAAGACCCGGATGGCGTGGACCGCTCATTATAGGTTGGGCGGGTATGCGTGGCGTTGTATCGCTGGCCTCTGCGTTGTCGATTCCACTTTTGCTCGACACGGGCGAAGCATTCCCGCAACGAAACCTGATCCTTTTCATAACCTTCGTTGTCATTCTCGTGACATTAGTTATTCAGGGGTTGACGTTGCCTCTGGTGATCAAGCTGGTGAAATATGAAGACCCTGATCATCACCGGCCGGAGCTGGAGCAGGAATCAGAAATTAAAATGAAACTATCGAAGACTGCTATTCAGGCCATTGAAAGCAAGTATCCTGAAGCACTCGCCTCGAACAAGCTAGTGAAGGATCTTCACCTGCAGTCGACAAGGACGTATGAACTGAAGGAAAAAATCCTCTCAGACCAGGTGCATGAAACCGAGATGAGCAAGGTTGATGAATACCATAAGATCTATTTTGACATTATCGAAACGCAACGGGAGGAATTACACGCGCTCCGGAAAGATCCAAACTATGATCACGAGGTGATCAGGAATCTGGAAGCACAGATGGACCTGGAAGAGGAGAAGCTCAGATTACAGGGGAAGACAAGGAAAATTTGAAATTTTAAATTTGAAATTTGAAATTTGAAATTTAATGCAGGGTGAAGGTTATTCCGTGGCATTCTCCAACAGTTGCGGAAACATGAGCACATGAGCACATACCAACATGAGCACATCTCCACACACCCTTTTTCAAGTATTGACTCCCACAAAATGTTCCCTTAGATTTGGGTAGCACCAAAACCCTAAGCGACATGAAGAACATCTGTATTCTTGTACCCCGTGGCGCAGCTGCCCTCAGTTGTATCGAAGGTCCTTACACGCTTTTCACAAAAGCTAATGACTTCCTGGAAAACTTTGGTAAGCCGAAATTATTCAATGTTCAGCTTGTTGGTATTACGAAAGATCCGCAGTGTTATGATCGTTTCTTCAGCGTTGTGCCGGATAAGACGATCAAAGACCCGCTTAAGGCTGACCTTATTATCATCCCGGCCGTGAATGGTGAATGGAAGTCTGTGGTCGATATTAATAGAGAGTTTTTCCCCTGGATCAACACGCAGTACCAGAACGGGTCGGATGTTGCCAGCTTATGCGTGGGTGCCTTTTTGCTGGCAGGCACAGGGCTCCTCAAAGGCAAGCGGTGTGCAACGCACTGGTTATCCGCAGATGATTTTCGGAAACTTTTTCCAGACGTAAACCTGGTGTCAGAGAAAATCATCACCGAAGAGAACGGGCTGTATTCCAGTGGTGGAGCAAATTCCTTTTGGAATCTTCTCTTGTACCTGATGGAAAAATATACTGACCGGGAAATGGCGATCTTATGTTCTAAGTATTACCAGATTGAAATCGACCGCGACAGCCAGTCGCCATTCATCATGTTCAAGGGACAACGCGATCACCAGGACGAGGACATTAAGAAAGCGCAAGAGTATATTGAAAACAATTTTCGCGAACGTATAACGGTCGACAAGCTGTCATCCATGTTTGCCATGGGCCGTAGAAGTCTTGAAAGGCGCTTCAAGAAGGCAACATCAAATACGGTGACGGAATACATTCAGCGGGTTAAGATCGAAGCTGCAAAGAAGAGTTTCGAATTGAGCCGCAAGAATGTCGATGAGATTATGGATGAAGTCGGTTACTCCGACAACAAGGCGTTCCGCTCTATCTTTAAACGTACCACAGGTCTTTCGCCCGTTGAATACAAAAACAGGTACAACCGTGAAGCTGTTCAGCTGTAGCTCCACAAGTCAAGAATAATCGTAAACACTTAGCGGAGTTTTTTTCGCAAGCAGTCAGGTTCTACCCGCGAGGCACGAATGTTTGACCATGCAAGTCAAATGTTTAACTATGAAAATTATATCAACACGTGCCCATGGGATATTAGATTACCTGATGGGCGGTTTACTTATAGCATCACCATGGCTGTTTGATTTTGCGCGCGGTGAAGCTGAGACTTGGGTGCCGGTGATACTTGGTGCAGGCGCGATCCTGTATAGTCTGATGACAGACTACGAGTATAGTTTATCACGATCAATTTCAATGAAGACACATTTAAACCTTGATTTGTTTTCCGGGATTTTCCTCGCTGCATCTCCATGGATTTTTGGGTTTAATGACTACGTGTATATGCCACATTTAGTCCTCGGTATTCTTGAGATCGGTGCAGCGCTGATGACGTCAACCGTCCCTGCGACCAGACCACGAACAGACGATTCGATGAGGCATCGACATGCTCACTAAAAGGAAAGTTGTTGAGTTCGTAAAAGCAAAAAGCCGGGGTACATTACCTCGGCTTTTTCATTTTGTACGTTGCTTTCCAAATTAGTCTGATGTAGGATTGGCAAGTAAAACGCTAAAGACGCTATCGGCTTTCTCATGATGCATCTGAATATGCGGCTGATATTTCTGCGCATACGTCTTCACTTGTTGCTCCGTTCCACCGGAGATTTCACGATTGAAAATCTCAAGTGTCATTTGGTGATCCATCACCTGTGAATTCATATAAAGCGAATCAAATGAATAGCCAGACGTTTCCATCAACTGTTCGCGAATCTGCTGATGTTGCGCATCGAGACCATCCGGCCAGTCTACATTTCCGTAGTCATTCGCCAAATCGCGGAGTTCATTTTGCGCAGTGGTGTGCTCATCGACCATATGTTGCCCGAATTCACGCACCATTTCTGTGTTTCCCTTTGTCGCAGCAAGCGCACCGAATTCAATCTCGGTGAGGTTACTACGCGCGGCATCCTGAACGAAGGTTTTATCCGTTGTCGCCAGTGATCGTTTGTTGTCATCATCATTATCGCACGCGACTGCAGCGATGCAGCAGCCAAGGAGTGCAAATGTTCTTAATTTTGTTACCATAATTCAGTTTCTAAGTTTCGCAGGACCGCGGAAAAACCGTTCCCTGCAATTGAATTGTTGGCTGCGCGTGGTTTTTGCTTCAGGGAACGTAAACGGTGCCGCAAGATGTAGACGTAGTTCTGCGAGGGTACGACTAAACAGATGAAATTCTATAGGCTAGTAATTGGAATTCAGAGCGGGTATATGCTCATTACAGCGGTGTGGCCGATTGTTCATATCGAAAGCTTTATGGATGTAACCGGCCCGAAAAATGACATCTGGCTGGTAAAAACTGTTGGAGCGTTGCTAATTCCAATGGCATTTGCTCTTTTCCTACAAATGTTTACCAAACGAAATGTTACTGCGCTGATCCTCGGTGGGGGAAGCGCAATTGCTTTCAGCGCCATCGATTTCTACTATGCATTGAACGATGTGATCTCAGATATCTATTTAGCTGAC
>DASWTM010000151.1:0-4947 GCA_036402115.1 Chryseosolibacter sp. | reverse complement strand
GTAATCGGTTCGGCAAAAAGGAGCGCAAATTTATAGATATTTTGGAATTAAAGAAGCCTTTCAAAATGTTTAACTATTGAAAGTTGAACAATTTTATTCCATTGTTTAAAGTTGTAAATTCTAGCCAAAACCCACTTTTTTTATTGTCCACCGAAACATTAGGGCTAAAATTCGTTGAATCAGATGATGGTAATTGATACCGAGCAGGAGAAAAAGGAAATAATAAATCGATATAGGAGATTGCTTAGGAAAGCTAAGCCGATTCTGAAGGAAGGGGATGCCCGATTAATTAAGAAAGCCTTTACCATGTCCCTGGAAGCGCACAAAGATATGCGCAGAAAATCCGGGGAGCCATACATTTTCCATCCGCTTGCAGTTGCAGAGATTTGTACGGAAGAAATTGGACTCGGAACAACGTCTATTGTATCAGCCCTGCTGCATGATGTTGTCGAAGACACCGACATCGAACTTCCAGATATTGAGCGGCTGTTCGGGAAAAAGATAGCACGCATAATTGACGGCCTGACAAAAATTCGCGGTGTTTTCGAATACGGAACATCCCAACAGGCAGAGAACTTCCGTAAGATGTTGTTCACGCTTTCGGAAGACGTTCGCGTGATCCTCATTAAGCTTGCCGATCGCCTTCACAATATGCGCACCCTCGACAGCATGCCAAGAAACAAGCAGCTGAAAGTCGCTTCGGAAACAATTTACCTGTACGCTCCACTCGCACATCGACTTGGTCTTAATGCAATAAAGACTGAGTTGGAAGATCTTTATTTACGATTTACAGACAAGCCGATTTACGATTCCATCGTTCAGAAGATCGATGCAACAAAAGCGGTCCGAAATAAATTCATCAAGCAATTTGTTGCTCCGATCAACGGTGAACTTGAGAAGCTGAATATTCGATATGACATAAAAGGACGCCCAAAATCAATTCACTCTATCTGGAATAAAATGCGAAAGCAAAATATTCCTTTTGAAGAGGTGTTTGATTTGTTCGCGATTCGAATCATACTTGATACCCCTATTGATCAGGAGAAGGCGCTGTGCTGGCAAGTATATTCTATCGTAACGGATTACTATACACCAAACCCTGATCGTCTCCGAGATTGGATATCAACTCCTAAGTCGAATGGCTACGAGTCGCTCCACACCACTGTGATGGCCAAGAACGGCCAGTGGGTAGAAGTACAAATCCGCACGAAGCGAATGGATGAGATCGCTGAAAAAGGATACGCAGCACACTGGAAATATAAAGACAGCAACTCCACGGCAGAATCAAATTTGGAAAAGTGGCTTGCTCGTGTGCGCGACCTGCTCGAGCAAAACAACCACTCAGCGCTGGACTTTGTCGATGACTTCCGTGGAAATTTATTCAGCGAAGAAGTTTTTGTTTTCACACCAAAAGGCGAACTGAAAACATTACCACATGGAGCAACCGCGCTTGATTTTGCGTTTGAAATCCACACACAAGTGGGTTCAAAATGTATTGGTGCAAAAGTCAACAACAAGCTGGTTCCAATCAATTATGTATTAAAAAACGGAGACCAGATCGAAATTCTCACATCGCAGAAACAAAAGCCTCACGAAGACTGGCTGCGTTTCGTAGTCACATCAAAGGCTAAATCACGCATTAAAGAAGAACTCAAGGAAGACAAAAAGAAACTGGCTGAAGACGGCAAGGAAATTATATTCCGTAAGATTCGTCAGACAAAGGAAGAACCCGGCCAGGCAGTTCTTGAGCAGATGCGCGACTATTTCAAGAGCGCTACGCATTTTGATTTGTACTTCCGTGTAGGAGCGGGCTTCATTACTTCCGCAGACATAAAACGCTTTCTTGAAAACAAGCCGGTGTCACCAATTCGCTCCAAACCGAATCTTCAGGTGCAGGATGCAAAGGTGATCGAACAGGAAATCACACGTGCAAAAGGAAGATACGAAGATATTCTGCTGGTAGGTGAAGACATGGATGTTGTCGACTACAAGCTTGCGAAGTGTTGCACGCCTATCCCAGGCGATGATGTTTTCGGATTCGTTACTGTTAATGAAGGAATTAAGATTCATCGAACGAATTGTCCCAACGCCCCTGAACTCCTTTCGCATCATGGAAACCGTGTCGTCAAAGCAAAGTGGACATCGCAGCACGAAGTTGCCTTCCTTACGGGATTGAAAATCAAAGGGACGGATCGCGTGGGGCTGATTAATGATGTTTCAAAAATTATTTCCGAGGAGTTAAAAGTGAACATGAGTTCCATGTCCATTCATACCGACTCTGGCATTTTCGATGGCGAAATCATGCTTTATGTGAACGACACAAGGCACTTGGAACAACTCATTGGAAAACTTGAAAAAGTGGAGGGCGTAGTCAAAGTCAGCCGCTTCGATTCCAAGGAGTAATCTTGTAACATCTTGGCGGAGTGATTGTTAACGCGCAACTCAAAACTTTAATCCCGTAAGTCAGAACTTTGCCCTCGACTTGAAACTTTTCTTATCTTTGACCCCTTATTTAAGTAACAGGAGAAGCGAACGGTGGCATTCAACCCAAAAATATACGAAGAGGTTAAGAAGATTTTCACAGCGTACCTTGAGAATAAGGAGCTGAGAAAAACGCCTGAACGCTATGCCATTTTAGAAGAAATCTATACGCGCGATGGTCATTTTGATGTGGAGTCGCTCTACATCAGCATGAAGAATAAAAACTACCGCGTGAGCCGCGCCACGGTTTATAACACACTTGATCTGTTGGTGGAATGTGATCTGGTCAGCAAGCACCAGTTTGGTAAAAATCTTGCGCAATACGAAAAGTCTTTCGGCTATAAGCAGCACGATCATTTGATTTGTACGGAATGCCATCGTGTGGTTGAATTTTGTGATCCAAGAATTCAGAACATTCAGAACACGGTTGAAGAAATTCTTCACTTCAACGTTTTGCATCATTCGCTTATTCTTTATGCTTCTTGCACGAAACAAAATTGCGAAAACAGAAAAGCCATTAGTAATTAACCGGATAACTCCATGACTTTTGAAAAGGAACTAACTAAAGATCATTTGATCATTCGCCTGGCGGGTGATTTGATTGGTGAAGACAACGGAGCCAGCCTTCTCGAAATCGCAAGCAATGCCATTCAAAATCAGGTGTTAACATGTGTCATTGATATCTCGAAACTCCGCTACATCAACAGCAGTGGGATCGGGGTCTTAATTACTATTCTGACAAAATTCAGAAATAAAGGTGGCGAGGTGTATCTGATGAAGCCGTCCGACAACGTGCAGAAGCTTCTCGTGATCACCAAACTGAATGCTATTTTTCAAATCGTTCAATCCGAAGCTGAGATTTCAAAGCTTTCAAAGAAATAAAGATGTCTAAAGTCGATGTATTATTAGGTCTTCAGTGGGGAGATGAAGGCAAGGGAAAGATTGTGGATGTGCTCGCGCCAAAGTACGATGTGGTCGCGCGCTTTCAAGGCGGTCCAAACGCTGGCCATACACTTGAGTTTGATGGAATAAAGCACGTTCTCCACCAGATACCTTCCGGGATCTTCAGAGACACAACGAAGAATGTAATCGGAAACGGAGTTGTTCTTGATCCGATTGTATTTAAGACAGAGATCGAGAAGCTCCAGAAATACAATCTGAACATCAAGGCCAATCTGTTTATCTCCAAGAAGGCTACTCTAATTCTGCCAACCCATCGATTGTTAGACCAGGCGCAGGAAAAAGCGAAAGGCGAGAACAAAATCGGATCCACACTTAAAGGCATTGGCCCAACCTATCAAGACAAAATAGGTAGACAAGGTCTTCGCGTAGGTGATATTCTTTCGGATGCATTCGGAGACAAATTTAAAAAGCTGACTTCCATTCACTTCAACATCCTGAAGGATCACGACATCGAGTACAACTGGAACGAGTTAGAGAAACAATTCTTCGATTCGATTTCTTTTCTGAAAGGATTCAAGCTCATCGAAAGCGAGTATTTCCTTAATAATGAATTGAAAAAAGGATCGTCAATATTAGCGGAAGGTGCCCAAGGCTCTTTGTTGGATATTGACTTCGGAAGTTATCCATTTGTAACAAGCTCAAACACAGTATCGGCCGGGGCATGCACAGGATTAGGAATCGCGCCAAGAAACATTGGTGAGGTATATGGAATCTTCAAAGCGTATAGCACCCGTGTTGGAAGCGGCCCTTTCCCAACGGAGTTAATGGACGAACAGGGAGAACTTATGCGCAAGCAGGGAAACGAGTTTGGCTCAACAACCGGTCGTCCTAGACGTTGTGGTTGGATCGATCTCCCGTCATTGAAATATTCAATTATGATCAATGGGGTAACACAACTGCTGATGATGAAAGCAGATGTGTTAAATATTTTTTCAACAATTAAAGTTTGCACAAAATATAAGTTGAAGGATGGCTCGGTGACGGATATGCTTCCGTATGAACTTGTAAATGAGAAGATTACACCAATTTATACCGAGCTAAAGGGCTGGAATACATCACTTTCTAATATTTCAGACGTTTCTATGCCTTCGGAGCTGAGCCAATACATTGATTATCTGCAAGCTGAGCTCGGTGTTCCAATCACATTGATCTCCACCGGACCCGACCGCACGCAGACCGTATACCGGCAGGGAATAAATGTTTAAAAAAATATTTCTTGTTGTGACTTGCATAATGTCACATGTCCTTATACATTTGCACTCCCAATTCGGAAGGAAGAGGGCGAAACAGACAAACTGAAGAGCTTCAAAATTTGTAATTGAATCTCACGATGGAGGAACCAAAGCAGTGATGCTTACGGTTATCCAAACGTTCTTTGAATGGATGATAATTGATAGCGGACCCTCCACAGCAATGTGGGGTTAATTACTTAGCGAGATGTGAATCTCGAAGAGAAAAATGAATTGAGAGCCATGAGATAAGATCGATAGAGGTCTTGTCGGA
>DASWTM010000150.1:0-6477 GCA_036402115.1 Chryseosolibacter sp. | reverse complement strand
ACCGAAAGAATTGGACATCATGAATCTGAGAGAATATGCTCAGATGGAAAACGAGTACAAGGCGATCGCGGGAGGAACGGTGCGCGAAGATTTTCTTGACCCAAGCATTCTGGGCGAAGGCACCAACTGGCAAAACGAATTATTCCGCAGTGCAGCGATGCAGAAACATCAACTGAGTCTGAGTGGTGGTTCGGAAAAAACAACTTACTTCCTCTCGGGTGAGCGGATGAATCAGGAAGGTGTCGCTCTCGGTTCGGGCTTCGACCGCACTTCGATCCGTCTCAACCTCGACAATAAGCCGCGCAAGTGGCTCTCGCTTGGCGCGAATGTAAACGTAGCGCAGACGGATGAGAAGCTTGCTACAACTCAGTCCAACGTAATCGTTAATGCCATCCAGCTCGCACCGCACATCCCCGTTCGAAACCTCGATGGAACGTATGGTGGAGGTAACATCAGCAACAGCGATGCAGAACGGTTCAGTCCTCCAAATCCAATCGGTCTCGCCAATCTCACCACGAATGAAATCACGCGGAGAAGATTGCTCGGAGGATTGAATGCAGGAATCACGATCATCGATGGGCTCGACTTCCGCACCAACTTTAATACCGATATCGGATTTTCAAACTCTACTTACTACCTCCCAACGTATCAGTTCGGTTACCAGCAGAATGTTGTTGCACTCTTGAATAATAGCCACAACCTGAACACGTACTGGGGCTGGAGCCAATCCCTTCAATATGTAAAACAATTTGGTAAGCACCACATTAACGCCATGGTAACCCATGAAGCACAGGAGTCTACGTGGAAAAATTTGTTTGCTGAAAGACGTGGCTTTGCCACAAACGAAATTCTCGATATCGAGGCAGGTGATGAAAGTCTTGACGACACCGGGGGTGGGCAAGGCGATTGGGCGATGGAATCCTTTCTTGGACGTCTGAATTATAATTTTGCTGACCGCTATGTTGTTACCGCTGCATTCCGTGCGGATGGTTCTGTCAACTTCGGTCCTGGCAATAAGTGGGGATACTTTCCTTCCATCTCTGCTGCATGGAGAATTTCGGAAGAAAGTTTTTTTGATGTTCCATTCATCAGCGACCTCCGTCTGCGATTTGAAACGGGGCTGACGGGAAATCAGGGAAGCAGTGGAGCGATCTATGGAACGCTACGCGCGGGTCCATCCGAGTGGGGAACAGGTTTTATGCCGAGCCGTTATCCGAACGCAGCGTTCCAATGGGAGGAAACGAAAACAAATAACTTCGGAATCAATCTTGGCTTGTTTGACAATCGCGTCCAGCTCGAAGCTGACTATTACATCAAAAACACGGATAATCTTATTCTTGAAAGTTCTTTGCCTTGGTACATGGGTACAGTCGGCAACGGGGGCGTTTCGGCACCAATCGTAAATATTGGATCACTTGAAAACAAAGGTTTCAGCTTCATGCTTAATACGGTCAACGTCAATTCCGGAGCCCTGCGTTGGGAATCAAACTTTAACATCTCATTCTTTAAAACGAAAATTAAAACACTGACTACTGGATCAAGTCAAATCGACAAGATCAACTGGTGGATGAAAAACTGGACGCAACGCTCGGTTGTGGGCGAGGCGCCCTGGATGTTCTATGGATACATTGAAGAAGGCATTTTTGAAAGTCGGGAAGAGCTGGAGAACAGTGCACTTCCTGCTGACGCCAACAACGTGGAATTTCCGATTGCCGAGAACAGTGTATGGGTTGGTGATGTGAAGTACAGAGATGTCAATGGCGATGGTTTTATTTCAGGAGCTGATCAAACGTTCATCGGCAATCCATGGCCGAAATGGTATGCAGGCTTTACCAACAACATCTCCTACCGAGGCTTTGAGTTGAGCATCCTGTTGACGGCAACGTACGGCAACGATGTTTACAACTTTATCCGCAATGAGAACAGTAATCCGAATAACATCAACCTCGGTCGGAACATGTTTATGCATGCGTTCAATTACGCAAAAGTGGCGATGGATGAAAATGGTGCACCGTACCTGGAAAACCCGGGAACTGACGTAGCACGTATGTCGGGCGGAAATAAAAACAACAATTTCGATCGTCACACCAACAAGTTTGTAGAAGACGGATCCTACCTCCGTTTGAAAAATGTTTCACTCAGTTACAATCTACCTTCTGCCTGGCTTGGCAGTCAAAAAGTTGTGAAGGGTGTACGTCTTGGTGTCAGTGCGCAAAACGTGTGGACACTCACCAATTATTCCGGTTACGATCCGGAGGTGGGGTCATATGTTGGGCCCAACGCCAGCACCGCTAATGCAGCCATCGGAGTTGACTATGGTCGCTATCCGATTACTCCGATTTATTCTTTCAGTCTGGGTGTCGATTTCTAATCTTAACGCAAGAACACAATGAAAACAAAACATATACTATTCGCAGCATTATCCGCTATCGGACTTGCAGCATGCGATGATGACTTTCTCAATCGTCCTCCCAAGGATACACTCGTAGATGTTACATTTTATAAGAATGACGACCAGGTTCTTGCCGCAACGGCAGGCCTATACAACGCAGTATGGAAGGATTATATCGACAAGGCGAATTTCAAACTTGGCGATTTTCGTGGAGGGACTGTTTTTCGTGCCTGGGGCGATCGCGATCATGTCTTGTTCAACACCACAGCTGTGTCGCCTGAAAACAGCGAAGCCTACCGCGCGTTCTTTGTCATCATTGGACAATCCAACATGGCGATCAACAACATTACCAATTATGCCAGCCCTGCCGTTTCCGAACAGGTGAAAAATCATGCTCTGGCGGAAGCCCGGTTCATGCGCGCGACTGCGTATAGCTACCTGGTTTCAAACTATGGACCTGTTCCCCTGATCGAAAATAACCTCGAGCATTTGAACAGTCCTGCGCTTAGACGAAATACCGTGGAAAGCGTTTGGGAATTTATTACCCGGGACTACGAATTTGCTGCAGCGAATCTAATGGAGGCACCTGCTCAGCAAGGCCGCGTCACGCGCTGGTCTGCGGAAGGCATGCTGGCGCGCACGTATCTCACACGTGCGGGCATCGGTGCGTCCGAAGGATCGCGGAACCAGGAGTTTCTTGACAAAGCGAAAGCTCACGCACTCAACGTGATTCAGAACAGTGGTAAAAAACTTCTGGACAATTATGCAGCACTCTTCCGTTACCCGTACGATAACGGAGCCGAGTCATTGTTTGAATTGCAATGGGTGTTTACCACCGAGTATGCATACGCTAATACCATGGTATCACAAATCACGTTCAGTAATGACATTGCGAACGGTGATGGCTGGGGTGGCGATATCTCGGCTACCTGGTGGATGCTCAGTCTTTATGATGGACTGCTCGTGGATGACGGTGAGACACCTGGATTTACCTTTGACGAGCGCTTGAAAGCCACGTTCATGCTTCCCGGTTTCACCTACCCGGAAATATCACAGACCGTACGTTACCCCGATGGCACAGTCGCTGAAGAGGGGCTTGTCTTCCCACGCCCAAACGATGAGGATCAGAGCAGTTTCATCAGTGTCAAAAAATATGTCGTTGGAAAAGCAAGAGATGTGGGCAATCAGTCATCCACCCAACGTTATCCGAACAACACCTACATGCTTCGCCTGGCGGAAATGTATTTGACTTATGCAGAGGCCGCCCTTGGCAACAATGCTTCCACGAGTGATGCCCTGGCCCTGGAATATTTTAATAAGGTGCATGAGCGTGCAGGATTGCCTGCCCATACCGATGCACTTACATGGGATGATATTTTTGAAGAGCGCACTAAAGAATTTGCCATGGAAGGAATGATCTGGTACGACCTCGTCCGCCTTCATTACTACAACCCAACAAAAGCATACGCCATTATCAATAATCAGGATCGCGGACTTTTGCTTGCAACACCAAATCGCTGGCCAGATCCAACGGCATGGACCTTCACAAAGACGTCATGGTTCAACGATCGGTTTGCTGTGGCAAATTCCGGAAACTTTTTACTTCCGTTGCCTGCCTCGGAAGTAAGTCAGGCACCTAGCCTGAACGAAGAGCCCGTACCGTATGAGTTTGAAAATTAAAATGTCTCCACGCACATGAAAACGTATATGAAATTGTATAACAAATTCGCGCGCCTCCTGGTGATTAGCCTGAGCGTGTCGGGAATATTCATCGGTTGCTCCGAGGAGGAATTGCCTAATGGAGGAAAGCCAATGGTCAGTTACGTTCGGGTAACACGACCCACCTCTTCTGATTCACTCCTTATTGCTGCAGGCCAGGGACAAATGGTGGCCATCATGGGAGAAAACCTGAGGGATATCCGGCAGCTCTGGTTCAATGATCAGCGTGCAGTTCTGAACCCATCTTTTATAACTGACAAGACGGTGATCACGCGCGTTCCATCACAGATTCCCGAAAACATAACCAATCAAATGAGGATGATCTTCGGCAACGGTGAAGAACTGATCTATGATTTTGAAGTAGCGATAAGCGAACCAGTGCTAAGCTACATGATGAGTGAGTATGTAAACACCGGTGATACTGCCATCATTGTCGGAAATTTTTTTTATGAACCCCTTACTGTGACATTTACCGGGGATGTCCAGGGCGAAGTTATTTTGCGCGAAGACGAACGGCTTGAGATCGTTGTTCCGGAGGGTGCCCAACCTGGGCCGATCACTGTTTCTACAAATTTTGGTGTTACTAAATCCAATTTTTGGTTCCGCGACAATCGCAATGTTTTTGGAAGCATGGAAGTGACAGATTTCAACGGCTGGTGGTGGGGTAGCGAGATGATTGTAGCTACCGATCCGAGAATTCCTCCTGTTGATAATAAGTTTCTGCGCGTAAACCAAGTGTTAGGTACAGGACAATGGTTTGAATTCTTTGTCGGAACCGGTGGTGCAATGGCTCTGGAAACGCAAAAAATTCCCGCGGAGGCGATTGAAAACCCAGCACTGTACTCGCTGAAATTTGAGATCAACACATTGTCTTCGCTGGCGGGAGCAAAAATCCGGATGTACATCGGCAACTCAATGACCGAGCGCAACGACAATAACTTCACATGGCAGCCGAATCTCAATACCGGTGGACAATGGGAAACGGTGACCATTCCATTTAAGAGCATCATTGACAAGAATCCGGGAATCAAAGTTGATCCGGCAGGATATGGAATTTCTTTCTGGTTCTGGGAAGGTGCCGCAGTTACGGCCAACTTCGGGGTTGATAACTTCCGTGTGGTGCCCAATGTAAGTGAAGATTAATCTCAAACTCGAATGTGTATGAAAAAGATATATAGCATAATCACCTTGCTCCTCGTTCTGTCCATGTGTGCGTTTGTGTTTACGGCATGTGACGATGAAGAGGAGGCTTCCGGTGAAGTAGCGCTGCGGAGCTTTGGACCCGTGGGCGTAAAACATGGTGAGCAAATCAAGATTATCGGAAAAAATCTCGATCGCGTTTCCGCAGTTGTTCTTCAACCTGGTGTGGAAATTCAGTCATCGACATTTGTTTCGCAATCTTCCGACCTAATTGAGCTGATAATACCCACCGCAGCGGAGACGGGCAAGATCATGTTGAGAACTCCGGGTGGAGATATCGAGAGTAAAACCGTACTCGACCTGGAAGTACCTGTAGAAATCACCGCCATGTCAGGTGAAGTGAAGCCAGGTCAGAACCTGACCATCACCGGAAACTTTTTGAACTGGGTGGAGGAGATCGAATTTGCCGATGGAGTTATTGTCACTGACTTTGTTAGTAAGACGCTTAATGAACTGGTAGTGACCGTTCCAATGGAAGCGGAGTCTGGCTTCCTGAACTTCCTCACTGGGGGAACAGAGCCGCTAAGATTTTCTTCCGAAGAAAGCCTAACGGTGACGCTACCCGCTGTCAGTGCGTTGTCGCCAACATCGATTGAGCACACCAAAGACCTGACCATTACCGGAACAGATCTTGACCTGGTTACATCGATCGTGTTTGGAGGGGGTACGGAGGTTTCTTCGTTTGTGAGCAAGACACAAGACCAGATTGTTGTTACCATACCTGCAACCGTGGTAAAAGGCAAGTTAACGTTAAAGCAGGCATCGCCCGTTGACGTTGTCACTGAACAGGAGTTGATTATCACATTGCCCATGGCTACTGCGCTTGAGCCAAAACCTGCTGTGCCCGGTACTGATCATGTTACCATCACCGGTTCTAATCTTACGCTGGTGGCTAAGTTGACGTTGACAGGAAAGACTGGCGTGATCGAAATTGAATCGAAAGATTTTTCAACACACACAGCTGAGACCATTGTATTTGCGTTGCCTGCGGATGCAGACAATGGAAGTGTGTCGTACACCACCGTACACAACTACTCAAGTCCGCTTGGAGTGTCGATTGCAATTCCGGGAGCCGGCCCTCCTCCACTTGACTATTACATTTACAAAGACGGGTTGCAGAATGGATGGTCAGAGTGGGGTGGCTGGGGACATACTACAAAAGATTT
>DASWTM010000149.1:0-14511 GCA_036402115.1 Chryseosolibacter sp. | reverse complement strand
CTCGCCAATTGGCACTCTATTTCGTTTATTGAAACAGAAGACATTGGCAAGTGCTATCACAATGGCAGTTTTGAAGTGCTGGGAAGGTTTGACAATAGTGAAGTGCGCGGCTGTAACCTTCTGGTTGAATAGCCTCCCTTGCAGACGAAAAGTGGATATTGTCGGTTATTTGTTTTCTTCTGAAAGAATTTTATTTTTTTTTGGTATACATACACCACTCTAAAGCCTGAAAAAATGAAAAAGATTGTCTTATTAGTTGCCTTTGCAGCATTTTTGAGCGCGTGCAGCCAGTATACGTGCCCAACCTACAGCAAGAAAGAAGCTCCTAAAAAAGCTGATTCCGAAAGAAGAATTTAATCACAGATACTTTTCGACATCTTGTGGTGATATTTCCTCACCACTCATTATTACCAGGCGTTCCACCACGTTTCGAAGCTCCCGGATATTTCCTGTCCAGTCGTGTGATTTTAATGACGTCAGTGCTTTTTCGCTGATTGACTTTTTCTTTGCACCGTACTCTTCCGCAATATCTTCGAGGAATTTGTCCGTTAGCAATGGTATATCGTCTGTCCGCTCATTCAGTGAAGGAACCTTGATGACGATCACGCTTAAGCGGTGGTATAAATCCTCACGAAAGCGATTTTCCTGAATTTCCTTCCGCAGGTCTTTGTTCGTTGCCGCTACCACCCGAACGTTTACATTTATTTCTTTGTCTCCGCCTACGCGTGTGATTTTATGCTCCTGCAGCGCGCGTAGCACTTTTGCCTGTGCGGACAAACTCATATCTCCAATCTCATCGAGGAAAAGTGTACCAGCTTCTGCAAGTTCAAATTTGCCAATTCGTTGCTTGATTGCAGAAGTGAATGAACCCTTTTCATGACCGAACAACTCACTTTCGATGAGCTCCGAAGGAATAGCTGCGCAGTTAACTTCTACCATCGGCCCGTTGGCGCGTTTGCTGTTTTCATGAAGTGACTTTGCCACAAGTTCTTTACCTGAGCCATTCGGACCAATGATAAGAACACGTGCATCGGTCGGAGCGACTTTGTCGATCATTTCCCGCATCTGTTTAACCGGCTCCGACTCGCCAATCATTTCGTATTTTTTTGAGATCTTCTTTTTTAGACTTTTCGTCTCCTTGATCAGCGTAGTCTTATCCAGCGCATTTCGCAACGTTATCTCTAAACGACCCAGATCAAATGGTTTCTGAAGGAAATCAAATGCGCCTTTCTTAACAGCCTCTACCGCAATGTCTATATTCCCGTGGGCCGAGATAATTACAAAGTTGGTGGGAATGGCTGCCTCTTTCGCTTTGTCGAGAACTTCGAGTCCATCCATCTTCGGCATTTTGATATCACAGATGCACAAATCGTAAATGCCCTGCTCAAGTTTCTGGAAACCTTCAACGCCATCTTTCGCTTCCTCTACTTCGTGATTTTTATCAAGCAGTATTTCCTTCAGGATCGCACGGATTTTTGAATCGTCTTCGACAATGAGAATTTTAGACATAATAATCTTTTCGGATTTGGTCTCTAAAGTAAGCGTTTAAAGCACCAATAACCAATAACCAAATATCAAATAGGGGCGTGTAAGTGGTGGAGATGCGTACGAAAAAAACCAAGCACCAATTACCAAATTTCAAAACGGAGTCTACTTCGTTAGTTGCGTCTTCACGTTTGACATTTGGTTATTGGTTATTGGAATTTTAAAATAGCAAGTCTGTAAGCCGGGTTCTGTTCCTCCCGATTGTGACACCGGGATACCTTATCATTTATCTGGTCCTGATGTCGCCACCAGGATCAAGCGATCTACCCATCACGCTGAAGTTCCTGCGAGCAACAGGATCCGTTTCCGGAGCGTGACCTATTTGATTTTACAACTCGTAAGGTTTACCATGCGTCCTGCATTGCTGCATGACCGGTGAGCTCTTACCTCACCTTTTCACCTTTTCCTCTAATGGAAAACCATCAGGGGTAGTTTGTTTTCTGTGGCACTTTCTGTATCGCGCCAAAGGCGGACCCTTCCCGTTAGGAAGTACGATGCTCTGCGTTGCCCGGACTTTCCTCCCTGCATTCGTAATGCCGAGCGATAAGGCAACTTGCTGAGGCGAAAATACAAATAGCCAGGGCCAATCCCAAAAATCAAAAGAGAAGATCCAAATCCCAAAAACCAAATTCCAAAAATCACGATTAAAAAATGTAAAGGATAAAAATGTAAAACCCAAGGATGAACATATCCTCGGGTTTCTGGTCTTTGAAATTTGAGATTTGGATTTTGGTATTTTATTAATGGATGTCTTGCCCGGTCAGCCGGTACTCATAATGATCTGCCAGTTGTGCTACTTCCTGAATCATTTCCTTCACCTGTGCTTCAGATGCAGTTGATGGAAGGCATGACGCCTCCACTTTCAGGTAGCCGTCTTCAACAACGAACTTGCTATAATCAAAACTCGCATTTTGCTCCATCAACATCTTCAAGTCGATGCTGGGACTGAACTCACACACTTTCGAAGTGAATACTGCCTGATCACGGCCTGATACAGGGCTCTTCTGAGTTATAGCGAGAACTGTCTGAAAGCGACTTCTGTCCAGCGGAACTACGATTACTGATTTTGAATGATCGTAGTCAGTAAACTGGCCGCCAATCTGGTCAGCGTATTGTTTTACAGTATTGATCACATTCATAAGGGGGTGGTTTTAATTGTTGAATGAAGTTAGCAAAAAGGGGGATGAACGCGGGTCGCCCGGGAAACTATATTTTCTAGAAATAAAAAGGCCGGAATTCAGCCCTGTTTTTGGAAAGAATAAGCGCGGGTGCCGGCAATTTTACAATGTTGGCAAGAAAGAGTGCAGTTCGGACGACTTTTGACCGGCTGCGGATTGCAGTAAGATCAAAATCGAGGGATAGATAAAACTGCCGGTATGGAGCGTACCCATTCGAAGTGTTTTCATCATCTCGCGCGTATACCATTCCATCAGCACCATACCCCACAGCAACGTTTAGCCATTTAGGAAAACGCATGAATTTGTCCACGTCAAAACTTAGCCAATGTGTTTGACCATTGTAATCCTTGATGATTTCCGTAACCAGATTGTTGCCAAGAACATTAGGTCGTAGGGGCGCATACCCCGTTTGATGAAAAGAAAACTTGGGATGAATTCTAACCTCGTTCCAAAGCTTTCGCTGACCGAAGAAAAATAAGGGACCGGCCGCGTCAGCGATCAGGTCACCGGTTGAGGCACCATAGTCTGCCGAATAGCCATCGAACAATTCAATTGGAGCAATGATTAGAAATCCTGCCAGCGCACCGGCCAGGTCAGCTCTTTTCGGCTTAACGCCCGACCAGCGCAACACCTCCGAGCCGGCATAACTAAAATAGAAGCTTGAAATAAAGTGGCCTGCTTTGTCCACCTGTTTCCACTCAGCATTATCGTTGAAAAATGTAAAACGTTGTCGCGGGGAATTTTTATACCATACGTTATAAAGCCCAGCGTAGGTTGCTGGCACTACTACCGTGGAAGAAACGATAACGGTAGTGAGGCGCTTTCGCTTGACGCTATCTTCTTGCGCGGCCAAGGTTTGCGGAATGCAAAACGCAACGGGTAAAAGGAACACCACCCATAAAAGGCATTTATTTTTCTCCACCATCTTCTTCCTCTTTGACGGCTTCTTCGTTCACATCTTCAGGTGACTGTTCTTCCTCCTCTGGTTGTTCTTGTCTTCGCTTGCGTGCAGATTGCCAGATGTCTTTGATGGCATTAAAGCTTTGTGTGTGGCTTAAGCTCACGCCTGCCGTCACCGTTGTACCCGTACCAAGGCTATTCAGGATCGGGTTGAAATTTGTACGGTTATACATTTTGATCTTCAACTTACCATCGGGGGTGAGCATGTAATCAACCGTCCAATCGCCCGCGATCGCGCTCACCTGGTTGCCCGTGTTGTTGGGAGCCGTGGTTGTGTTTTGCCCATAGAACGTTCCGTCACGCGTCACGCGCAGCCTTCCATTGAGAAATGTATAAGAGAGCCGAAGCTGGAAGGTGTTATACGTTTCATCATCGAATGTGCTGAGATCAACATCGATCTCAAGATTTTCATCCACCTGGCTTACGAAATTGCTCAGCTGATTGGAGAGGAGTTCGCTCACACTATTCACAATCGAGCCGCTGGTGTTAAAGGCATCGGGTGGCGAAAATCTACGGAGGATAATGAGACTGAAAACCTGGCGATTTAATTCCTGCTCATCGATTCGGTTTTTAAATGCCTGAAATTCGAAGTCAAGGCGAATCGCTTTGGTGCCGATGGAAACACTTTGTGGAAGGTCGCGGGCAACAATGTCAAACTTAATCTCAGGCTTTAGCATTAGTCCATCGACTTCCAAAAGTACTTGGACGGGATATTTGCGCCTGAGTTGTGGCGCATTGCGTTCGTCATCGCTCAGGCTTTGTGTCGCAATGATTGGCGCAAAGGATGCATTTTGATTGTACGAAGCATCAAGATCAAGCGTACCCTTGTACGGATCACCATACCAGGTAATCTTACTACCCGGTTTGATCTCAAAGTCTTTGTTCACAATATCATACAACGTAAAATTATATTTACCCTCGGTGAACACAAACGGCCCGAACATATTGAATTCACCTTTTGTATCGAGCTGAAGCTGTATATCACCGCGTCCGCGCCCCCGAATAATATCCCCGGCCTTGCGATCAAGAATAATTTCGCAATAGGCATCCGGTGTTACGTCAAGATTGAAGTCGATCGTAATGCCTGTGAGGTCAAGTTTGTTCCTTCCTTTTTCAACCAACGACTGCTGAAAAGTTGAGTCACGAAAGCTGACGAATTTTAAGTAGGTGCTCTGGGTCACTTCCGTCTCCTGGTCAAATGGTATGGATATCCTTGTATTTTTTTCAGTGCGCGCGTTCGATGTAAACTTCAGGTTATTGACCGGCCCGAAAATATTAAGGTCTCCGGTCGCATATCCCTGGCCAAAAAACAAACTGTTGTCTTTTTCCGTTGTGTTCAGCACCTGAAAATTCCGGAAGGCAGCATCAATATTAATGCGTGTGTCGCGAAAATTATTGTGGGAGATTGTTCCGTTCAGCGTTCCCTTGTTGTTTAAGTTGTCCGTCAGGTTGATATTCTTAAAATAGATTGAGTTTGGAGAAAGGCCAACAACCCCCGTAAACGCATAGTGTGCCCGCGTGTAGTTGATCGTGATCTGACCATCGTTTACCTGGCCTTCGCCCGTGATAGCAGGTGCATTTAGTTTTCCAGAGATCCGGTAATCGCCCGAAATAGAGCCGTTAAGATTTGAAAACATGTAATCGAAAAACGGTTCAATGATTTTGAGGTCAGCTTTATCAAGGTGTGCAGTCACATCCAACGGGTTCGACTGCCGCGAAGGATTGTAATCGCCCGTAACATCCACAATCCTTTTGGCTGACCGATCGATGAAGAAATCAATATCAAATTTGTTTGCAAGGGTATCCCATTTGTTTTTCCCTTCGATGTTTCCGACCAGGAAGTTGTCAATGGACAGGCTGTCGATCCTCAGATCGTTCTGAACGTATGGATCGTAGTAGAAATTAGAAAGGTCGAATGCAGCTTCAAGCGTACCTTTTAGTTTTCTTCTGGTGAGCGGATTAAAGATTGACAGATCCAAATTCTGAATCTGGAGCGACATAATTTTTTCAGGATCGGTGGAAAGCATGCCATCGAAAAGAACAAACTCATTATTGTACTCAAATTTCAGATCACGTACATCCACATCTCGCTTCTGGATGGTTACTACATTCTCTTCATCAATGTTCCATGCTTTATCCAGCAGATTGATGGTGGAGGGCAACATGCGAACTTGCGTACTATCTTTCAGAAAATCGACCGCACCTTTCAAACGCACGTAATTCGTTTGATTTTCCTGGTCTGCATCCACCGCAAAATCAATGTGGTTTTTGTTCCAGATTGCTTCCACCACGAGATTCTTTGTGGAAAGTTCATTCGTAATAAGTTGCCGCTGCGAATTCACAAATGCCATTGCCAACACGCTGGTGCTGTCGGCAATTTTCGAAGCGGTAAATTCTGCTTCGGTATCGAGCATGATCGTATTGTTCAGACCGACTGAGTCGATATCGGCAAACGCCTGAAGAATGGTCGTATATCCACTCGTAAATTTTCCTTCAACTTTTGTATTGTTGGAAAGGAGCAAATTTATCTGAAGCAGGTCCGACAGTGGGTCAATGTCCTTCAGGTTTACATTAAAGTTGGCCTGATAGGTTTTCGGACGATAGTTTTCGGTTGCGTAGTAGCGCGCAATCTCCTGTTGGTCGTTGCGCACATTCAGCAATACCTCCTGAACAAGTTTCTGAATATCCTTCGAAATGTCGGTCAGAAGAAAATCACCTTTAACCTCCCCGTCAACAAGTGTAGAGTTGACATAGATGGCACGTTGGTTGTTTGTTCGTTCGGCATCGACTGCAACCGTAGGCAAGGCAAGACGTTCTCCATCGTAATGAATGACAAAATCCTTTAAGTCAACGGCACCACGCAGACTATCGAGGTGGAGTCCCTGCGTGTTGACGTTGATTACAGAGTGAAGAAAAATGCTTCTTTTGGTGAGGTTCAGGTTATGCAAGTACGCAGTGTCGAGCGTTGCCTGAACCTTTATGATATCCTGACCTTCACGAAGATCAACGGACCCCTCGGCAGTAAATTGAAGATTGGGATCATCAATCTTGAAAAATCCGCTGAAGAGCTGGGAGGCAAAGCGGGCATTCGTTACAATGTTCGTGTAATTGTACTTTCGTATTCCAATCGAGCTCACTTTGCCATTCAAGGTAAAATCTGCCTTATCTTTTGTTAGACCTTTGCCCTTCACTCTTCCGTTCAACGAAACTTTCTGAAAGTTGATGGTGTCCTTCAGGTAAGTACCCATGTCGAAGTCAATAAGTGCAAGCTGGCCACTGTAGACCGAGCGGTCGAAATCCTGCTCATTTACTTTAAAATTTATATCCGAGCGGATGTTTCCCAAGCGGCTTTCAATGTTTCCTTTAGCAACGAAGTCATACGGGTAGCCTAAAAACTGTCCGTCCAATCCGATTCGTCCAATGGGGGTTAACCTTCCAATGATTGCGTCATTGATGACGAAGGCAAGGTCCTGAAAGTCAACGCGCGAATCCTTCAGATCGAGGATGATAAATGTTTCCTCAATGTCAGGAAGACCGTCCATGTCAAGCGATCCACGCAGCACCGTATTGCCGGTCGCCACTTCCATGTCCGTAAATCTGAAATTATTGATGCGCCCTTTGAATGTCCCATTCATCAGGATCGGGCTCGTCATATTTTTTACCTGGGGAGCAAAGAGTGCGAGATCGCGTGGCTGTAACAGCGTCTTTTCGAAGTGAGCATTAACATTTACTTTACTGACAAAATCGCTAAGCTCGCCCTGGCCGTTGAATGTAAAGACGATGCTATCCGAAATAAAACTATTGTTTGCTTTAAGATTTAGGTCAGTAAACTCCATGCTGGCCTGCGAAAGCCTGAAAAACGTTGAGAGCTCTTTTATCTGAAGGTCTTTATGAAGGTCGGTAGCCAGTAGTGTCGTCACATTGAATTCGGTGGTGTCACCGAGTACGAGGAAGTTTTGGAGTTGAGCTTCGTCTATATCAAACCCGAAGTGGTTGTAATTAAATCCGGTCTTTATTGAATCGCGATCCTGATCGACATACCTGAAATTACTGCCCGTGACAACTGCCTCGCCTATATTCACGCGCTGAGTCCTTCCCGTTCCACCACTACCACCATAGTTTTCGTTGATGCGGTTTACAAACACGTTGATGTTAAGGTTCCGCGCGGTGTCAGACTCATTTATTTTTGTCACGAAGACATGCGCGCCTTCAACTGAAATTCCATCGATATTTATGTCGTTTTGTTTGGTGACAAGCGTGCTCAGTTTAAAGTTGATCAGGATCTTCTCAGCCTCTATCATCGCGTTGTCTTCTGAATCGATTACTTTTACGCCAGTCAACTCCAGCCTGTCAAACCAAAGCAATCGGAATGTCTGGATAGACGACTCAAAACCAATCACTTTCGAAAACCCACTGAGGTAGCGATCGATCAGGTAATCCTGCACGGCCGGGATCTGAAGGGTGAGAAACGCAGAAATGAGCAGAAAGACTATACTGGTAATTGTATAGGCTAATATTTTACGAATCCGTTTTTTAATAACTTGCCGGTTCATTTTATGACCATGCACCCTGTCATCCTTGCGATTGAGTCTTCGTGCGATGAAACTTCTGCGTCTGTAGTATCAAACGGCAAGGTACTTAATAATATTATCGCCTCACAGGCTATCCATCGAAAATACGGTGGAGTTGTCCCCGAGTTGGCATCGCGCGCCCATCAGCAGAACATTGTGATGGTAGTGCAAGAAGCGCTCCAAACCGCGGGAGTAAACACCAGCGAACTACATGCAATTGCCTTTACACGCGGGCCGGGGTTAATTGGGTCTCTGCTCGTGGGTGTATCGTTTGCAAAAGGGCTCGCGCTTGCGCACAGACTACCGCTTATTGAAGTGAATCACATGGAGGCGCATGTGCTGGCGCATTTTATCGAGGATCCAAAGCCCGAATTTCCATTTTTATGTCTTACGGTTTCAGGTGGCCACACGCAGATTGTGCTCGTGAAAGACTACTTCACCATGGAGGTCGTTGGCGAAACACAGGACGATGCAGTAGGTGAGGCATTCGACAAGGCAGCCAAGATCATGGACTTACCTTACCCAGGCGGGCCGTTGATTGATAAGTATGCGCAAACCGGAAATTCAAAGGCATTCAAATTTCCGATAACATCGATGCCCGGGCTCGACTTTTCTTTTAGCGGGATTAAGACCGCGTTTTTGTATTTTCTGCGTGATGAAATGAAGAAGGATCCGCAGTTCATCCAACGAAATTTACATGATATTTGCGCAAGCCTTCAGTACAGTTTGATAACCATGCTGATGACGCGATTTGAACAGGCGAGTAAGCAGTTCGGAATAAAAAACCTTGCTATCGCAGGCGGTGTGTCTGCAAACTCCGGTCTGCGTCAGGCGCTTCTGGAATTTGGAACGCGGACTGGGGCGAAAGTGTTTATTCCAAAATTTGAATATTGCACCGATAATGCAGCGATGATTGCGATTGCCGCACATTACAAATTCTTAAAGAAAGATTTTACTACATTAGAGGTTATTCCGCTCGCGCGTATGCCGGTCGGAGGATAGTATGAAGGAGATCTTCAAGCCGGGTGACTTAAAAGAATATAAGATGGTGGTGGCGGAGGCCGATGTGGCGGCTTTTCACGGGCAGGTTGTTCACCCTGTTTGTTCAACGTTCACCATAGCCCGGGAGGCCGAGTGGACTACACGCTTGTTTGTATTGGCGATGAAGGAGGAGGACGAAGAGGGAGTAGGAACATTCATCACCGTGAATCATAAAGCACCGGCATTCGTTGGGGAGGAGATTAAATTTGCCGGTCGAGTCGAGTCATTGATTGGCCACGAACTGATCTGCGCATTCGAAGCGAAAGTGGGCGACCGCTTGATCGCGGAGGGAAAAACAGGGCAAAAAATTTTTAAGAAAGAAACGTTAGCACAACGCTTTGATCGCGTGAAGCAGAAATAACCAATGGCAAAAGACAGATTTTCAAAGACGGTCAATATTCAGAACAGGCAGGCGCGGTTCGAATACGAGATACTGGATAAGTATACGGCAGGGATCGTGCTGACGGGAACCGAAATAAAATCAATCCGGGAGGGCAAAGTCAATCTTCAGGATGGGTACTGCTATTTTAACCGGGGTGAAGTATTCGTAAAAGGAGTAAACATCACGCCCTATGCTCAGGGCACCCATTACAACCACGAGGCTACACGCGAGCGGAAATTGCTTTTGAAGAAAACTGAAATCCAAAAACTTGAAGGGAAAATCGAAGAGAAGGGATTGACGTTGATTCCGCTCCGTTTATTCATCAATGACCGAGGTTTTGCAAAAATGGAAATTGCAGTCGGACGCGGCAAAAAACTGCACGACAAACGCGACAGCATACGTGAACGTGACGCCAAACGTCAACTCGACCGATTGAAAATCTAAACCCACACACGCTGAATGGATATTTTCGATTATGGGGTTTGCCGATTAAGTATAATAAGTGTGCGCAAAGATCCCCAGGATGTTAGTGAACAGGTAACACAACTTTTGTTTGGCGATCATTACGAGGTAGTCGAACGAACGAACGACTATAAATGGTTAAAGATTCGTATTTATTTCGACCAATACCTCGGGTGGATCGATGCCAAACAGCATCAGAGTATTTCAAAAGAGTACTTCAATTATATCAACAATACCGAGTACAAGATTACCACGGATATCACATCAACACTACTTTTTAACAAGAGTCAGTTGACGGTCTTACTCGGAAGCATTATCCCAATATCAACGGCTGAATTGTTCAAGATGGAAGAACAGTTTGCCTTTAATGGCGAAACAAAAAACCTGGGACAGAAGCGCGAGTTTGATTACGTGAAGGCGATCGCCAATAAATACTTAAACGCACCGTATCTATGGGGTGGCAAATCACCCTTTGGGATCGACTGCTCAGGCTTCACGCAAGTTGTTTTCAAGGTTGCTGGCTATCGTTTGCTTCGCGATGCCTGGCAGCAATCGACCCAGGGCAAGCCGATTGGGAAATTTTCGGAAGCGAAGCCAGGTGATCTTGCCTTCTTTCTGAATAAAGACGGAAAGATCATCCACACCGGCATCTTCCTTGGGGGAGACAAGATCATTCATGCGTCCGGCAAGGTTCGGATTGATACACTTACTTACGAAGGTATCGTCAATCAGGAGACGAAATCATTGACACACAACCTATCACATTTCAGGAGACTACTCCCCGAATAGGACTCCCTTGCGCAGTCGTTGCGAATAATCATAGGCGGTTATCAACCAGGTGACCGGCAAAAACCGTTGCGAGTGTCAAAGATTGGACTTATCTTACAATCATGAACAGTAGGGTTCTGGTGCTCAATCAAGATTTTAGTCCTCTGATGGTTTGCTCAGTGGAACGCGCCTTTATTCTCGTTTATTTGAAAAAAAGCGAATTGGTTCGCCCAGCGAATGGGCACAAGATCCATTCGGTGACGGCAACCTATCCCATGCCTTCCGTCATCCGCCTGAATCGATATGTTAACGCCCCTTACAAGGGCGTTAATCTTACCCGGCAAAATATATTCAAACGCGATAACAACGAATGCCAATATTGCGGCACCAAAAAAGAACTAACGATCGACCACGTCATTCCGCGCGCGCGTGGAGGTAAGGATACGTGGACAAACCTGGTAACAGCGTGTAAAAAATGCAATGCTAAAAAAGGTGATTACTCACCCGAGGATGCAAACATGCCCTTGCGGAGAAAACCTTATAAGCCATCCTACGCCATTTTCCTCCGCGACCATCTTAATGGTCAGGCCAATGAATGGGACGCCTTTCTTCCTGATACGTCACATTGATTTTCATTTTCTTGTTCGTGTCTTCGGATTCGTTTCCTACCTTCAATGGAAACGTTCAATAAATGATTATTGATTCACACCAGCATTTCTGGAACTATTCGCCCGCAGATCATACCTGGATCTCGGAAGATATGGGCGTCCTGAAGAGGGATTTTTTGCCGGATAATTTTATTTCCCTGGTTGAGCACCACGCGATTACCGGTACGGTAGCCGTACAAGCTGATCAGACAGAAGCTGAAACACTTTTTCTACTGTCGTTGGCAAAGCAATTTCCATTTATAAAGGGAGTCGTTGGGTGGGTAGATCTTCGCGATCCAAATCTTACTACCAAACTGCACGAACTGCAGGCGCATCCACAGCTGAAAGGATTTCGGCATGTCGTGCAAAGCGAACTCAAAGGTTTTCTCCTCGATCCGAAATTTATTTCAGGCGTCAGCAGGCTGGCTGAGAATGGTTTTACCTATGACTTGCTTATCTATCACCACCAGCTTCCCGAAGCACTGGCGTTCGCAGACCAGACGCGCAATGTAAAAATTGTAGTCGATCACATTGCCAAGCCCTCCATCAAGACCGGAGAGAAAACGCATTGGGAATTGAACATGGCTGCGTTGTCTACATTTCCCAACATCTCCTGCAAGTTGTCGGGAATGGTAACCGAAGCCAACTGGAAGAACTGGTCCTACGAGCAAATTGAGCCGTTCATGGATGAGGTCTTCGAAGCATTTGGTCCTGACCGGATCATGTATGGATCAGATTGGCCCGTGTGTCTCCTAGCGGGAAGTTATGATGATCAGTTTTCCGTTGTGATGAAATACATTTCGCGCCTGAGTGACAGCGAAAAGCGCAAGGTGCTTGGTGAAAATGCAAAAAGATTTTATAATCTTTAGTTATGGATCTTCAGCTTAAAGATAAAGTTATTCTGGTGACCGGTGGGGCCAAAGGAATTGGAGAAGCAGTATCCATTGGGTTGGCGGACGAAGGTGCGATTCCAGTCATTGTTGATAAAGACGAAGTTGCCGGTGAGAATCTGAAGCAGAAACTTAACGGAAGAGCATACTTCATAAAGTCCAACATTATCTCTGCGGATGCATGCAATGAAGTGATCGTGCGAACCGTTGCGCTGGCAGGAGCCATCCACGGAATTGTAAATAATGCAGGTGTGAATGACGGAGTCGGATTAAAGAATGGCTCGCCTGTGAAATTCATTACGTCACTGAATAACAATGTCGGCCATTATTACTACCTGACACATTTTGCTATGCCCCACCTGACGAAATCGAAGGGAGCAATAGTTAATATCAGTTCAAAAACTGCATTGACAGGGCAGGGTGGAACGTCCGGTTACGTGGCAGCGAAAGGGGCTATACTTTCGTTGACGCGTGAATGGGCAGTGGAACTTTTGGAGCAAGGAATTCGCGTAAACGCGGTAGTTCCCGCTGAAGTGTGGACACCCATGTACGAGAGTTGGATCAAATCGCAGAAGAATCCGGAACAAAAACTTGAATCGATCACTAAACGGATTCCCCTTCATAACCGTATGACTACTGCCCGCGAGATCGCGGACACGGTTTTGTTTCTACTTTCATCACGTGCGAGTCATATTACCGGTGAATGGATCCATGTTGATGGCGGATACGTTCACCTTGATCGTGCTATTCAAACAGATTAAACACACCAGAAATGCCAATAGGAACCAGCGAAACCTTTATCCCAACGTCAACCGGCAGACGATCGTATTTTGTACCACTCATGCTGGTGACGAGTTTGTTTTTCCTATGGGGGATTGCAAACAGTCTTAACGGAACACTCATCAAGCATTTTCAAACAGCCTTGAATCTCAATCGCGGCCAGGCAGGAATTGTTGATTCTGCATTTTACATCGGATACTTTGTAATGGCACTACCCGCGGCATTTTTGATGAACCGCATCGGTTATAAAAAAGGAATTCTCATTGGATTGTTTTTGTACGTAGCGGGCGCGTTGATTTTCTATCCGGCCGCAGAGGTAAGAGTATATGAGGTCTTTCTCTTTGCGTTATTTGTCATCGCCTGTGGACTTGCTTTTCTTGAGACAGCGGCAAATCCATATGTCACGGTTCTCGGTTCCCCATCGTCTGCGGAGAGCCGGATAAATTTTGCGCAATCATTCAATGGCTTGAGCTTGATTTTGGGCCCGGTGATTGGAAGCTTGTTTATTTTTTCGGATGTAGAATATTCCAATGAATCACTAGCAGCAATGCCCGCGGGCCAGGCAGAGGCGATTCGAATCGCAGAGGCGGAGTCCGTTCAAATGCCCTATCTCGTAATCGCAGGTGTTGTACTGCTTGTGGCGATTCTATTCGCAATAACACGCATGCCTGAAATCTCTTCTCCGGAAGAACGTGGTGCTACGTTAAAGGGAATTACACGTCATCGTCATTTGATGTTCGGTGTCCTCGCTCAATTTTTTTACGTGGGTGCGCAAGCCTCACTTTGGGGATACTTCATTGATCTGAAGTTACATTTCTCCCGTACTGATCACCTAGGACTTGTCCAACTCATTTATCGGTATACCGATGACGTTACACCAACGGTCATCGCGAGTTACCACGCGTCCTTTGCTCTTATCCTTTTTATGATTGGAAGATTTGTAGGAACGTGGCTTCTTACTAAATATCCTGCTCATCGTCTTCTCGCGGCATACGCTGCTGCATGCGTTGTTCTTATTGCTTACGCGATTATGGGTTCGGGTCTCTCGGCAATTGTAGCAATAAGCATCACGTATTTTTTCATGTCGATCATGTTCCCGACAATTTTTGCGTTATCCATTAAAAATCTGGGAGATCAGGTTAAACTTGGCTCCGGCCTGGTAATCATGGCTATTGTTGGCGGTGCTGTCCTTCCACCACTCACAGGCTATTTGTCACTTGCAGGACTGGAGAATGCGCTTATTGTTCCGCTGGTTTCTTTCCTCGTCATTTTGTTTTTTGGTATGAC
>DASWTM010000148.1:0-30497 GCA_036402115.1 Chryseosolibacter sp. | reverse complement strand
GTCAGACCACGCCTCGTGGTCTGACGACTAAACTCTTAATTCGAAGGCATGATCTGCTTTATTGAATCAAGATACTCAATCAGGGCGATAACCTCTTTATCCTTCTTAAAATCCGTTTTGTTTTCCTTCACAAACTGCTGAAGTTTCTCTTTCTCATTAGGGAACATTTCAAAAAGCATTTTCTTGTTTTTGAATTCCTTCGGCCGCAGTGTTCCATCCTGTACATAGTAAGCGTATCCGGGAATCAATTCCGCCTGCGTGCTTCCAGTTGAATAGGCGCCAGTATATGTTGCCTGCTGAACGGTGGTGAAAAGTTTTTTATACAACCTCACGTTAGTCCCTTCAGTTAGACGTTGGTAATACCCCATACGATTGTCAGTCCGCAACAAGCGATCAAAGTGTAGGGTGTCCGTTACATCCACGATGTAAAACGATTTGACCATCATAGTTGTCACCACTTGTTCCTGCTTTTTCCGGATGACGATGATGGCATCATAGAATCCATCGTAGTTCATGCGGCTGAATTCAAACTCCTGGCCGTTATTCATGGTGATGCCACCGGGCAGAAAATCTTCAAAAACCTTGAGCGATCCTTTCGTTTCTTTCGAACGACTATCGAATGTGCGGAACATGCCGCTGCCCTCCGACATTGACTGCAGATTAGAATTTGTTTCTGCAGTATTCGTCTGAGCAAACACACCCGCTACTATGCAGCACATCATAAATGAAGAGAGGAGTACGCGCATCGTTAAGAAATTTCAAAAAAAATAACGAATGCAAAGTAATTAACCAACCCAATCTGGGGGACAGGAAAGAATTCCTTCCGAGTGGTGTTAGATTTCTATGCGCAAGGCTACCGGGCAATGATCGGAACCTAAGTACTCGTTGTAGATCATCGCGTCTTTCACCTTAGGCATGAGCGATTCGGAAACAAGATACCCATCGATTCTCCACCCAACGTTTCGTGAGCGTGCGTTGAAGAGATAATTCCAGTATGTGTATTTGACTTCCTCAGGATAGAATCGTCTGAAGGTATCGACAAAGCCCGCTTCAAGAAGTTTGGTGAAGCCATCGATCTCGACCTGCGTATAGCCCGCGGCTTTGTTGTAGTTTTCTTTTGCTCGAGCGATATCAATGGGTTGATGCGCTACATTGAAATCACCACATACGATCACCGGTTTTTTCTTCTGCAGATTGACCAGATAATTTCTAAAATCGACATCCCACTTCGCGCGATAGTCTAAGCGTTTCAATCCTTATCCTGCATTGGGAACGTATACCGTTACAAGGTAGAAATCATTGAATTCCGCAGTCATCACTCTCCCCTCCTGGTCGTGCTCCTCCACTCCGATGTCACACGTAACATTAAGCGGTTCAATCTTCGTGAGGATAGTAGTGCCCGAATAGCCTTTGCGCGTCTTGCATGAATTCACATGCAATTTAAATTCGGGCAATAGTTCGAGGGTGGTTTTAACTTCTTCGGAGGATGCCTTCGTTTCCTGGAAAGTCAGGATATCCGGATTCATCGTCCTGATATCTTTCAAAAAATCTTTCTTAATGATCGAGCGAATGCCATTGACATTCCAATTGACGAGGTGAAGTTCGGCCATGCGATGAAATTAAGAATGCGAATTAGCACAAAGCCTGTAAATAAAAAAGACTCAGTTTCCGGGCTGAGTCAAGCGGAAACAAAAAAGACCTCTTTTCAAAGGTCTCTTTTGATATTTTCATCAAAACAATGCGAATTAAGCCTTTTTAGAAGCCTTAGCTTTGAATTCTTCCTTGATTTTCTCGATGTCAACCATCTTCATCACAGGCTGGAAGTTTTGGTTCTTCAACGTCTGACGTCTAACCGCTGCTTTTGCCTTATCTTTGCGGTTTTTTCTCTTAAGTCTGGTTACTGCCATGGCTTTTTCTATTAAAGGAGCGCAAAACTAATGGGAAAAATTGGTTTTACAAGGAAGTGGGGCGGAAAAAATTGTGGATTTGTCTCCGTTCGGAAAAGTAGGCAGTAGGCAATGGGGAGTAGGCAAAAATTCCCGCTGAATAGGTTCTCGTGTCGGTCTCATGAGGGTTTAAGATTAGATTTAATCTCAGCTTGCCTACTGCAATTTTGCCTACTGCCTACTCTACTCAAACTCAGCGTACATTTCAATTGAGCAAAACCCTTTTTAGCTAACTTGCGCGCTATTTATGGACAACAAGCCAACATTACCCAAGGGAACACGCGACTTCGGGCCTGCAACAATGGCCAAACGGCAGTTTATATTTGAGAATATCCGCAGGGTTTTCCAGAACTATGGCTTCATGCCGCTGGAGACCCCCGCAATGGAAAATCTCTCCACGCTAACTGGTAAATATGGGGAAGAAGGCGATCAGCTTCTGTTCAAAGTCCTTAATTCTGGTGACTATCTCAAAGACGTTGATGCCGCCCAGCTCGAAGCTCGCAGCTCCAAGCTCGTAGCTTCTCAAATCTCCGAAAAAGGTCTCCGCTACGACCTAACCGTCCCCTTCGCCCGCTATGTGGTGATGAATAGAAACGAAGTGGCTTTCCCATTCAAGCGTTATCAGATTCAACCGGTCTGGCGTGCAGATCGTCCGCAGAAGGGAAGGTATCGTGAGTTCTATCAGTGTGATGCCGATGTGGTCGGAACAGATTCGCTGATATGCGAAGCCGAGATCATCCTCATGATCAAAGAAGTTTTTAAAGGACTGGGGATTACAGATTATACGATCAAAATAAATCATCGAGGAGTGTTGAATGGCATCGCAGAAGTGATTGGTGCTGCGGGGAATGAAACAGCGATGTTTGTTGCGATCGATAAGCTTGACAAAATCGGAGAAGAGAAAGTCAGAGAGGAACTTCGTGAAAAGAATTTCTCTGACGCTGCATTGAATAAACTGTTTCAAATCCTCACTATCAAAGGATCAAACACCAACAAACTTGCGGTATTGTTTAAGGAATTCGAGACCAGCGCATCCGGGCAGAAAGGGTTGCGCGATTTGCGCCTCGTCTTTGATTTCCTCCAGGAATATGGTTCGGATGAATCCAGAGTTGAACTCGATGTCGCGCTCGCACGCGGATTGAGCTACTATACGGGTTGCATTTTTGAGGTGAAGATCAACAATGTCAGCATCGGAAGTGTAAGTGGTGGTGGTCGATACGATAATCTTACGAAAGCATTTGGCGACAAAGAAAATCTATCCGGTATCGGGATTTCCTTTGGCGTAGATCGGATTTTTGATGCGATGGAAGAACTAAAACTCTTCCCGCAGGATGCTCAGATTTCCTCAAAAGTATTGATCTGCTATTTCGATGACGCAAGCTTCCGATACGGATTGAAAGTGCTGGCTAAACTTCGCGCAGCTAACATTGCATCGGAGATCTACCCCGATATGGCGAAAATCAAAAAGCAACTTGACTTCGCCAATAAGAAAATGATCCCGTTTACAATCGTCATCGGATCAGAAGAAGTAAACACCGGGTTGCTAGCGTTCAAGAATATGGCAACCGGTGACCAGCAGAAAATCACGATTGACGAAATCATCAAGCAATTCTAACTCTTAAAAATGGCATCCCACTCCATTACTGACGGCCAGCTTTCGTTTGATGATCTTAAAACGATTTTTTCGGATGAAATCACACTTACTCTTTCAAAAGCTTCGGCTGAAAAAATTCAGCGTTGCCGTGAATACCTGAATGAAAAACTAAAAAGCACAAACCATCCGATCTACGGCATCAATACGGGATTTGGATCATTATACAATCGTAACATTTCGCACGATCAACTCGAAAAGCTGCAGGAGAACTTAGTCAAGTCGCACGCGTGCGGGACTGGGCCTGAAGTCCCAGAAGAAATTGTGCGCCTGATGTTATTCCTGAAAGTGCAATCGCTGGCGTACGGATATTCCGGTGTGCAGGTGCAGACAGTCGAAAGGCTGATCGCCATGTTCAACGAGAAAGTGTATCCCACGATTTATGAAATGGGTTCACTGGGAGCATCGGGTGACCTTGCTCCATTGGCACACTTGTCACTTCCGTTGATTGGAGAAGGTGAAGTGTCGCTGGGTGGACAAAAATTCAACGCTTCAGACATCAATAAAAAGTTTTCGTGGGCAAGCATTCACCTCGAAGCGAAAGAAGGACTTGCCCTGTTGAACGGCACGCAATTCATGAGCGCATACGGAAGCTGGTGCACGATTCACGCACACCGGCTATTGAAACTTGCCAACATGATCAGTGCGCTTTCGCTGGATGTATTTGACGGGCGTATTGAACCGTTCCTCCACCAGGTGCACGACATCCGTCCGCATACCGGACAGAAAAAAGTGGCAGCCGAAATCAAAGCATTGCTCGATGGCAGCGAAATGATCCTTCAGCCAAAGAAACATGTGCAAGACCCCTACTCCTTCCGTTGTATTCCACAGGTTCATGGTGCGAGCTCCGATGCTATCGACTATGTGACAAGTGTCTTCCTTACCGAAATAAACAGCGTAACGGATAACCCAAATGTTTTTCCTGAAGACGATACGATCATTTCTGCCGGAAATTTTCACGGTCAGCCATTGGCGCTGGCGTTCGATTTTTTGTCAATCGCGCTTTCAGAACTTGGAAATATCTCGGAAAGAAGAACCTACCAGCTGATCTCCGGCTCACGGGAGTTACCGAATTATCTCGTGGCCAATCCGGGTATTAATTCTGGATTGATGATTCCCCAATACACCGCTGCCTCACTCGTAAGTCAAAATAAACAGCTGGCACATCCTGCATCCGTGGATTCGATTGTGTCGTCAAACGGGCAGGAAGATCATGTGAGTATGGGCGCAAACGCAGCCACCAAAGCCTATCGGGTCGTAAATAACGTCTACTCCATCTTGGCAATTGAGCTTATTACAGCTGCGCAGGCATTGCATTTTAGAAGACCGATGAAATCATCGACCGGTCTGGAAGAACTCGTACATACTTTCCGTGCGATCGTACCGTTTATAGAAGATGACAGGATCCTTCACAACGACATGCTTCGCGCTGAGAAATTCCTGAAAAACACCGATCTTGTAGAATGACTTTGGCGGCCCGGATATTTACTTTGGTTCTAATACTTTTTTCCATCTGCGCCCAAGCGCAGTATAGTAGTCGGCTGGGCCGCTTTCAAGTAGATGAAATTGAAGGCTGTGCTCCCTTCACAATCAATGTGACGGGATACACCTCACCCTTCGTCTGCAATAGTAGTTCGCCATGCGACTTCAGTATCTCCACATCTTCGGGAAATCAAAGTATCGGACAAAACGTATCAACCTTTACGTTTAGCCAACCCGGAACATATTTGTTTAGGATTCTCTTTCAAACTTCCGGCTTTGACGACATCACCATCGTTGTTAACCCCAGCACACCGCCAACCTATGAGTTGTATACATGTGCAGCGAATGTGGCTGCCATTAATATCACGGACACAAATTTTGAAAACTATATCGTAAACTTTGGAGATGGCTCACCGGAAGTGACGTTTCAGCGTGATATTACACTTCGAGGAAGTCACGCTTATCCATCACCTGGAACGCGAAACATCAGCGTGCGTGGAATAAACGACAACGCGGTCGACAATTGTGCCGCTGCAAACCAAACAATTGACATCATGGCAACATTGCCAATACCAACCATTACTCAACTCAATGTACTGGATGAAGCATCAATCCGTGTTGCCTTCAACGGCCTTCCTAACATACAATACCGGCTGGAAGTTTCTCCCAATAATGCGCCTTCATTTCAGGTGGTTCGAACACTGTACAATGTTACCGCAGACACGATCCGAAATATTCGCACCGATGATAATTACTATTGCTACCGCCTGGGTGTGATTAATCCGTGCACAGGAGCCATCCAATATTCCAATATCATTTGCAGTGCCAATTTCGACTTGACGGTGCGCAACAACGAGAACATCCTGAACTGGCAGACGCGTACAACGGGTGTTTCCAATTTTCGTGTAACGCGAACGACAACCGGAAGCACTCTTGTTTCCTCTGCATCATCGCCATCATCTTATACCGATGCAGATATTTTATGCGGCCAGGAATATTGTTATCAGTTGACAACGATGTATGCGGACGGAAGCCAAAGCACGTCACTCATAAAATGTGGAACCGCGATTTCAAATGATACACCAGCAGCCATTGAAAATATCTCAGCAATCGTCAATGGGAATACCGCTGACCTACTTTGGCGGGCGCAACCGGCCTTTACCACCGAACAGTACTCTGTTCAAAAAAATATTAACGAAGCCGTTAATGATCTGCAGACGGTGACCACGACATCGTACTCGGACCCATCGTATTCAACGGAGGTGGAGACGTGTTATAAAATATATTACAGGGATGTTTGCAATAACCGAAGCGAAACCAGTGCTCCAGCATGTCCGATTCGCCTCCAGGGAAATCTTACAAAAGACAATGCTATCACATTAAACTGGAGCGAATACACGGGCTGGGTAAATGGGGTCAGCAATTATACCATTCAGAAATTTACTCCGGAAGGAGCTTTGCTTCGCTCGTTCAATGCAGGCATAAGTACAACTTATGTCGATACCGAAGAAGATCTTCTCCATCAGGCATTGGTATACGTCATCATTGCAAATGCCGTGCAGCCTGGGATTACAGCATCAGTATCCAATCGCATCACCATCATCAAAAATCCAAATTTGTTTTATCCACGAGCATTTACTCCAAACGGAGACGAACTTAATGACATCTTCAATGTCTATGGGCAATTCATCGATGAATTTGAAATGAGCATTTTTAACCGCTGGGGAGAATTAATGTATACAACAACATCCATCACGGAAGGCTGGGATGGAAACTTCAAGGGCAGGGAGATGCCGGAAGGGACCTATACATTCATTGTCCGGATTCAGGATCGCGCGGGCCGCAACATCAAAGAGTCGGGCTCCGTTCTGCTTCTTCGCAAGCAATAACACTTTCACAGATTAGATCGTTAATCTATTTTTGCGGGCACAGGGTTATACCTGAAGAATTCAACTTAAAATCGCTGACTATGTTCGATATGATGAAAATGATGGGCAAAATGAAGGAAGTTCAGGCCCGCATAAAAGAAGCACAGGATAATCTGGGAAAACTTACAGCGACAGGCGAATCCGGTGGAGGGATGGTAAAAGCCACCGTCAATGGCAAACGCCAACTATTGTCACTAGACATTGACCCCGTACTTTTTAAGCCCGAAGACAAAAGTGTCTTGGAAGACCTCGTGGTAGCTGCCGTCAATAAAGCAGCTGAGGAAGCTGAAGTGAAGGCCAAAGAAGAAATGAAGAAGAGCACGGAGGGCTTGTTACCCAACATACCAGGGCTTGACCTTAGCGGAATGATGGGATGACGAAGACTGCTGTCGTCATTTTAAATTACAACGGAGAAAAACTATTACCCCAGTTTCTCCCTTCCGTTATTCAATATTCTATTGGGGCTGATGTGTATGTTGCTGATAATGCATCTACGGACAATTCCCTGCAGATCCTCCAGGACAAATTTCCTTCAGTAAAAGTAATTGCGTTAGAAAAAAACTATGGCTTTTGCGGAGGGTATAACAGGGCGCTCAACGCCATTGATTCCGAATATTATGTGTTGCTGAATTCAGATGTCGAGGTAACGCCAGGGTGGCTTGATCCCCTCGTGCGAATTCTTGACAACGATCCGAATGCTGCCGCGGTTCAACCTAAGATTTTATCTTACCGTGACAGGCACCAGTTTGAATATGCGGGGGCGGCCGGGGGCTTTATTGATTCGCTCGGCTATCCTTTTTGCCGCGGAAGAATTTTTACCACCGTGGAAATCGATCAGCACCAATATGACGATGAATTGCCAATTTTCTGGTCAACCGGTGCATGCTTTATTATCCGCTCAAAGGTCTACCATCACTTTAGCGGCCTTGATGAGGACTTATTTGCCCACATGGAGGAAATTGATCTATGCTGGAAGATTCACCGCACTCGGCAGAAAGTAATGTATTCCGGTAAAAGCAGTGTCTACCATCTGGGGGCTGGAACGCTCGGGTATGACAATCCTAAGAAGGTTTATCTGAATTTCCGCAACGGCCTGATTCTAATTTATAAGCATCTTGATCCAGCAGAACTGTTATATAAACTACCGGTTCGGTTGATGTTGGATTGGCTGGCAGCATTAGTCTTTCTTGTTCAGGGCAAGCCAAAAAACGCCTTAAGTGTAGCGCAAGCGCATGTTGATTTTGGTAAAGCACTTGCAAAACACAGGACAAAGCGAAAGATAATTCGTGAGCAGTATCCCTCATACAGTCGCAAAACGATCTATCGAGGCTCAATTTTGCTCGATTACTAT
Organism: Chryseosolibacter sp.; assembly: GCA_036402115.1. Lineage (GTDB taxonomy): Bacteria > Bacteroidota > Bacteroidia > Cytophagales > Cyclobacteriaceae > Chryseosolibacter. The sequence continues at coordinate 22,139 of DASWTM010000148.1, read as the reverse complement.
CTTAAGCGGATCAGAAGATACCCTAGTAATCCCAGATAGGTGTCCTTTTCCGTAAGTGCTTCCGTATATTCATCACAAACGCTAGCGCCAGATAGATCAACACGGGCGATCCGAATGTAAGAAATGACGCGTAAATGAAGGACAATCGAATGCTGGAAGTCGCTATGCCTAGCTTCTCTCCCAGTCTTGTGCACACCCCAAAAGCGTAGGTTTCGAAAAAATGCTGGATTTTATTCATTGCTGGACTCATACTGCTGTCTATTTTAAACTTTCAACTCTCTAAAAAGTTGATTCATCGACCAAAAATCCGGCTTACAAATATAAGACCGAGGTCTCTGTAATGTTATCGCTGGAATCTTATTTTTTTGACTATTATTGCAAAAAAATACACGTAAGTTTAGTTTTAAACCCTGATTATAAACAACATAACTCAAAATCCAATGAGAAAAAGCGTTTACTCATTACTGGTTATCGGTGCATTGACCTTTGGAAGCTGTACACTTCCAAAGATGGTGAAGATGTCAAAAGACCAACAGTTAACAGTTACCCCTAATCCACTAGAAGTACACAAAGACACTGTTGCCTTTGACGTTGCAGCCAATCTTCCAGTTAAAATGTTAAAGAAAGGTACCTCGTACACGATGAATACCTTCTACAAGTATGGTGAACAGGAGCTTGCTCTTGATCCAATCCCATTCAAAGCTGAAGATTATCCGAATTCAAGCACAGAACAGCCAAAAGTGACTAAAAACTTCTCATTCCCTTATGCTCCTGCTATGAAGCAAGGTGTGTTGGAAATTGAAGGTGTTGCTTCAAAAGGCTCAAAGTCAAAGAACTCACCTCGTATGCAAGTGGCAACAGGTGTGATCACGACATCGAAACTTGTAAAGCCTGTGTTCTACGCAGCATATGCTGAGCACGGTTACAACAACCAGGAAGAGCTTGAGCCAGTGATCATCCCTGACTTCATTTTCGAACAAGGAAGATCGGTGCTGAGAACATCTGAAACCAGAAGCACAAAAGGTAAACAATTGGATGCGTTTATCGCGTCTAAAAACGCTACCCGCACAGTATCCATCACAGGTACTCACTCGCCTGAAGGTGCTGAGCGTATCAACAGCAGACTTTCTCCGGATCGTGCTGCAGCAATCGAGAAATACTACCGTCAGCAAATGAAGAAGTATGACTACAAAGGTCTTGCTGACTCGGTGAAATTCATCCTGAAGCCAGTTATCCAGGACTGGACAGAATTTAAAACTGTATTGGCTTCTTACGAGGGAATTTCAGCTGATGAGAAAAACGAATATCAGAACATCATCAACGGTGGTGGAACATTCGAAAGCCAGGAGAAGGCAATGAAGAGACTTCCATCGTACAGAAAAGTATTTAAAGATGTTTATCCTAAGTTGAGAACAGCTAAGACTGAGATCCTTACTATTAAGGATAAGAAGACTGATGCAGAGATCTCTGTATTGGCCAAGCAAGTAACACAAGGCCAGGTGAACGCTGATACGCTCTCTTACGAAGAAATGATGTACGGTGCTACCCTCACTCCTTCTCTTGAAGAAAAAGCTGCGATCTACGAAGCTGCAACCAAAAAAGGTCAGAACTGGCAGGCACACAACAACCTGGGCGCAGTTTACATTGCTCAGGCAATCGAAAACTCAGCTAACGCGGCATCCCTTGCTGACAAAGCTTTGGCTCAATTGGAAATCGCTGCAAGAATTCAGCAGGCTCCGGAAGTTAGCGCAAACCTTGCCTCTGTTCATATGATGAAAGGAAACCACTACGCTGCATACAATAACGCTTCAAAGGCACTTAGCTCTGGCTTGAGCGGTGACAACGCTGCTGGTGTAAACGGTGTAAAAGGTGCTGCTGAAATCAAGATGGCGAAATATGCTGATGCCGTTCGTTCAACATCTTCAGCTTCGGACAACGCTGACAACCTATTCAACAAAGGTCTCGCACAAGTACTGAACAAAGACTACCAGAATGCATTGACCTCATTCAATGAAGCTGGCCGTAAGAACAGCAACCTGGCAGTGGCATTCTATGGTGCTGCAATTGCATCTGCTCGTCTTGGAAACGCTGATGGCGTGGTTAGCAACCTGACAAACGCTGTAAAAGCTGACCCTACGTTGAAAGAAGCTGCCCTGAGCGACCTTGAGTTCGCAAAATGGTCAGCAACCGAGCCATTCAGAAACGCACTGAAGTAACTAGTAATCCATTGGATTTTATAAGCCCTGTTTCCTGCCGGAGACAGGGTTTTTTATTTCGGCAGGTTTTGCCAATCCCACCCCAGATACTATTTTTACGGCCTGTCCACCGAAAGTGTAACGTAGGTGCGACATTTCAATAAGACTATGAGAGAAATTCAATTCCGGGAAGCCCTCAGGGAGGCCATGAGCGAAGAAATGAGGAGAGATCCACGTGTTTTCCTGATGGGAGAGGAAGTTGCTGAGTATAACGGTGCCTACAAAGTAAGCCAGGGTATGCTTGACGAATTTGGACCGGAACGAGTATTAGATACTCCAATTGCCGAATTAGGCTTTGCGGGGATTGGCGTGGGGGCAGCGATGAATGGGATCCGGCCCATCGTTGAATTCATGACCTTCAACTTCTCACTCGTAGCGATTGACCAGATTATTAACTCTGCCGCTAAAATGATGTCCATGTCAGGCGGTCAGTTCAGCGTGCCCATTGTGTTTCGCGGGCCTACAGGTAATGCAGGCATGTTGAGTTCACAGCATTCACAAAATTTCGAAAACTGGTTCGCCAATACACCAGGATTGAAAGTGGTTGTTCCTTCAAATCCCTACGATGCGAAAGGGCTTCTGAAAAGCTCAATCCGCGATGAGGATCCGGTTATTTTTATGGAGTCTGAATTGATGTATGGTGATAAAGGCCAGGTTCCGACAGAAGAATACCTGATTCCAATTGGCGTTGCCGATATCAAGCGACAAGGCACTGACGTGACGATCGTTTCTTTCGGAAAAATCATGAAAGTGGCATTAGCTGCGGCAGCTGAACTTGAAAAGGAAGGCATTTCCGCAGAAGTCATAGACCTTCGTTCCGTAAAGCCAATTGACTACGCAACCGTTGTTGAATCCCTTAAAAAAACCAATCGTCTCGTAATTGTCGAAGAAGCGTGGCCCCTGGCGGCTATTTCTTCTGAGATCACATACCACGTGCAGAAGCATGCGTTCGATTACCTTGATGCTCCTATTCATCGTGTAAACAGCTGGGATGCACCATTACCGTATGCCCCGACATTGATTGAAGCAATTCTGCCAAATGTTGCCCGCACCGTAAAAGCTGTGAAGGCAGTGATGTATAAAGACTAGAAGACTTTTTAGTTTAATTTCGGAAGAGCCGTGGTGAGACATCATCACGGTTTTTTTTCGTCCATATTTGGCAAGATCGCCAGTTGATACGGATTGAACCCGCCACTATATTTTGAACCCCTGGGCATTGCCAACTTGTCGAAATTTTGTCTCATCAACATTCATCGCTATGAGAACAGTTCGAAAGGTTTGTCGGGCCTGCAGGTTAGGATGTGTAATTTTATGGTCTTCTTTCATACTCTCGTGTCACGACAACTGTGACACCGTGCATAGCACCATTCCAGTGCCATCTACCACTTCGAGTATAATGCTGGAATTTTCAAGTACGGCAGATGGTGAACAAATCCCAGTGTACTTTGTTACTCCGACAAACCGCGAATCTCCAGCTAAGGCGGTTGTCGTGTTGCACGGGTCAGGCGGTTTATGGAACGACCAGGATTCAAACGGAGATGGTGTTGGCGACATTTGCGATATAGGCTCACTTACCGCGCAATTTCGGGAATGGGAATCACTTCTTCGGGAAAAGGGGTATGCAGTGGCTTTTCCTGACAGTTATTCGACACGGAACACATGCGAGAATGAGGGAGCTTTCAAATCACCTCCCCTTAAGTTCACGATTAGTGCCACGTTCATACGGAATCACGATGCGATCGGTACCCTGCAGTTATTAAAGCAACTTGTGTGGGAAGATTCAGGGTTGCCGGTGATCGACATTAAGAATGTTGCTTTGCTGGGGTTTTCAGATGGAGGCAGCGCAGTGCTATCAAGCATTTATGACGTGAACGCTACGCCCGCGAACTGGAAATGGAAACAATCTTTCGATGGAGTTGATTACACAAAGGAGATACGGGAACCAATAGATAGTGAACTGAAATTTAAAACCGCGGTTGTCTATTACCCTGGCTCCTATCATAACGGATACTATGGTAATGTCTGCGGCACAACCGGCATCTATCAATCGTATTGCGACATCATGTTTAACCTCCCGGAAGATGACGCCCTTACAGAAAACAGCGAATGTCTTGTTGCGTCAATGGTTGACTTGGGAGGAGGCATTCCTTCAGTTGAACACTATAGTAACACCGGCCACGGCTTTGACTCAAATGACCAACCGGAGAGTGCAGTTGCTCGGAATAAATCACTCCAATTTTTGCAGCAACAGCTCAAAGGCGAATAGCTCACCTCCTAAGAAAAGGGATTCTTTATCTCGTAGAATTCAGACTATGTGCTGTAAAGTTCAGTCGCTAACATCGCGCATTCGCATTAAATAAATTAGCAGGTGAGTGAACAAAGCCCCTTCACTCGCCAATAAAATGCTAGTCAAAAACAATGAGCAGGCAAATTGGAGATTTGTATTCGCCCACTATATCAAGAGGCAGATTTCTCCTCGGCAAACGATAACAATATTATTGTTTTGCTGTGTCGCTACAACCTCGGTGATGGCACAATCACAGCGGCAGCGTACACATAAGCAAGCAACTTACACGCTGCGGAAGTCATTTAAGAAATTTGAATACAAAGCTCTCGGCTTCTCCATTAGCTCAATGAATTATTTTGGAGATGTTGCACCCGCTCCAACACGGATCAGTACCGACCTGGGGCAAACTCGGCCTTCATATGGCTTCAGCTTTGAGCACAGAAAGGGACCACACTACTCCTACCGAGTTGCGTTTGCTTATGGCACTATTCGTGCTGCCGATGCGCGCCTGCTGGACGATGTTGATGAAGCTTTAGCAAGTGCTCAGTTCAATGACTCGTACTATCGTTTCCGCAGAAATGTAGCCTTCAAAAATCACATCAAAGACTTGTCTGTAACATTTGTGTTCGACTTTATTCAAAACAATAACTACTACATTCGAAGGCCTCAGGTCGCACCGTACATTTTCTCAGGTATTAGTATCTTTCATCACAATCCAAAAGCTAGAATTCCTGGTAAAGACGTTCATGGAAAACCCTTGGCTGGTGCGGGTAAATGGGTGGAACTTCAGCCGATTGGAACTGAAGGTCAACATGCTGAGCTATTGGAGACCGATGCAAACTATGGAGTCAAACCATATAAAAGACTTCAGCCATCAATACCCGTTGGAGTCGGCATGCGATACAAATATGGCAGTCAGATCAACATCTTCTGTGAATTCACCTTTCGATATACGTTCACTGACTACCTGGATGATGTTAGCCGTAATTATGTAGACCTGGGCGTTTTTGACGATGAGGTTGCGCGCTCTCTCTCCTATCGAGGTAACGACACTCCGATCATGAGACGTCACACATATACAGGTCGTGATGGAAAGCAATACGCGGTTGAAGCAGGCTTCGGCTCTGAGCACCGATCCAATATCCGCGGCAACAAGAATGACAAGGATATGCTTTTTCTGTTCACTGTAGGGGGCCAGTACATTCTTACATCTCAATATAGAAGGGCGAAGTACCGGTAAGCTCAAAACTTGATCGCGGCCAACGTAGCTTCCCGCACAACCAGCACAGGCTCAAAAAGAAGTTTCCTAAACAGGCTGTCCCTCTTGAGGCGCAAAGTACTTCGATAATACCTGCGTGAGCTTTCCCATTTCAATTGGCTTTGTAAGATAATCATTCGCACCAAGCGTTATAGCCTTCTTTTGCTGATTCGTAAATGCGTCTGCTGTCAGACATATGATCGGAATTTCCTGAAGCGCCTTCACCTCTCTTATTTTTCGGATCGCTTCCATCCCATCCATCACCGGCATATGAATATCCATGATGATGAGATCAGGACGATGCCTGGCAATAAGTTCAAGTCCGTCACGGCCGTTGTATGCCTGAAAGATTCGAATGCCGAGCTGCGTGAGCAGTATCTTTAGGAGCTGTTGATTTATTTCATTGTCATCGACAACGATTACACTGAGATTCTCCTGAAATCTCACACCTTCAAGCGGTGCATCTGACGGCTTCTCAAGTTGTGAGGTGGCGTTGATCAACGGTAAGCTAACAGTAAACGTTGAACCAACACCTGCTTCGCTTTCAACGCAGATTTGACCATGCATTAGTTCGGTCATTTTCTTTGTGATTGTAAGACCAAGGCCGGTCCCGCCAAACTTTCTGGTGATTGAATTATCCGCCTGTTCGAATGGATCAAATATGAAGGCAACGCGGTCAGCTGCGATACCGACTCCGGTATCAATGATTTGAAAGATCAGGTTGTCATCGTGCCGAAGCACTTTCATATGTACTGACTTCCCTGACGGTGTAAATTTAATTGCGTTGGAGGTGAGGTTCATTAAAATCTGATTCAGCTTTGTCCGATCTCCCTCAATGAAGTCGGGAACTTTGTGGTCTATCTCATAGGAAAATTGAATTTCCTTTTCCTCTGCTTTGCCCTTGTTGATTTGAAAAATGCCTTTGAACAGTTGTTTAATGTTTATTGTTTCGAAGGACAGCTGAACTTTTCCTGCTTCAATTTTAGACAGATCCAGAATATTGTTAATCAATTCAAGCAAATTTTCTCCGCTGAGCTTGATGTTATCAAGGTACTGTCTAAAATCATCACTCAGGTTTGCTTCCCTGGCAGTCATGCTCATAATTTGGCTAAAGCCGAGGATCGCATTCAGTGGTGATCTGATTTCGTGACTCATGTTCGCCAGAAATTGCGACTTTGCCTCATTCGCTTTCTCCGCCTCCATCTTTGCATGTTCAGTGCCTTCCTGGATCAGTTTCAGCAATGCAATATTTGCTTCAAGTTGCTCGGTGCGCTCCTGCACTAATAATTCTAGTTTGTCTTTGTGTCGTTCAAGTTCGTTGTTTGCAGTCTCCAGTTGCCGGTTCAACTCCAGATCGATGTCGGTTTTATTTTTCGACAAGACAAAAACGATTGAGCTGATCATCAATACATTAATCAACAGCAAAGTTTGAGAAATATCTTGTGTTAAGATGGACGGCTTAAACGGAACGAGAAGGGGCTCGATCCAGTGTGAAAAGAGCGTAAGAATGATAAAAAAGGACAACCACGGGTAAACAGATCGGCCTTCCAAAAGTGTGATCGCACCAACCAGTGACAAACTTGACCAGAGCATGACTACCCCTGAAGAAAAGAATCCGCCCAACATCCATTGCAGGCCGAAGGGCAATAACATGCTTATCAAAATTTGAAACGACCGTGCTGCGCCCAGATTCTGCTGAGACACGAACTGAATGTTTATAATAGAAAGGACGACATACCCATAAGGTATGACTGATGCGGAGTAGATGCCGTAATAAACTAACAATGATCCCCAGACCAAACCACCAAAAGACATTAATGTTGCCAGTGACATTAATAATTTTCGTGGGCATCGTGCATCTAATGACTGGTTGAGGGGCGGCAGAAGCAGTCCCACCAATTTTCTGCGGATAGTATTCATAGCCTGACTTACAATTCTCTTTAATTATCAAAATAAAAGAACTGTAACTGGCGTGTGGCGAAGATGGGCCGCAGGAAACAAGGATTGGACAAAAGGGAACGGAAATTAGTTGGGCAGTGATCCTGGCTTGAAATGACATCGGAGCTACGACCGCGACAATACACGCCAGGCTTCGTCCACAAAGCCTTTCGCCAGTAATTCGTGTGCTTGTTGGTGCGATGAACTGTCATCGTATTTACCAGCCGGAAGTTTCTCAACGTTTGCGAGCATTCCCAAATCGTTCCCAGTAAGAATTTTGCTGGTGCGAATCACTTCGGGCAACTGATCAATTCCAATTCCGATTTTTTCAAGAGGCTTCGGAACTTTAAAGATCATATCGCCCTGCACTCTGCAGTAATAATCCCCGCCAAGACGTGCAACAGCATCGAGTTTCCAGGGATCTATTTTGCCATCAATGTCGAGCACATTTTCATTAATGTGCATCATAACAATTTCACAAATGACAAGATTTCCTGCGGCTCCTTGAGTGCCGGTCTCGATAATTTGCAGAACTTTGCATTCCATCGAAACAGGTGATTCCGCTACGCGTGGAGGTTTAACAACATGTGAACGCGCCTCTGTAAATCCCGCCTTCACGAATTCATTCACACCCTTTGGATACTCTGTACTCGCGAGTGATGCCTGCTGTACCATGTTGTAGTTCACAACGTTGATCACCACCTCAGGAATTTCACGTACGTTTTCAAAGCTGTGCTTAGTCGTGTTATCACGCCCACGCCTCGCGGGAGAAAAAATCAAAATTGGTGGATTCGCGCCAAAGCAATTGAAAAAACTAAATGGACTTAAATTAATGTTGCCCTCTTTATCAATCGTACTTGCAAATGCAATTGGCCTTGGCGTTACCGCACCAAGCAGATACGCGTGCATTTTGGAGAACGGAATTTCTTTTGGGTTAATAGTAAGCATGCCTAGTGAATTGACGGAAGAATTTTTCCTTTGCAAGATCCGAAACCAATGCGAATGCCATCCTTCTCGGCATGGCCGCGCATGATGACTGTGTCGTTGTCATTTATAAAAATTCGTTCGGAGCCATCAGGCATGGTCAACGGCTTCTGACCATTCCAGCTTAGCTCTAACATGGAGCCGTAAGAACCCGGTGATGGGCCACTGATTGTGCCGGACGCATACATATCTCCAACCTGGATATTACAACCATTGACCGTGTGATGCGCCAGTTGTTGATTCACATTCCAGTACATGTACTTAAAATTTGATCTGCACACAACCGTCTCTGAGGAGTTCTCCGGCTGCAGTGCGACCTCAAGAATGATGTCAAAGTTTTTCTTGCCATCGAATGCGAGATACGGAAGCACGTGAGGAATTTGCTCTGGACCTGCCGCGCGGAATGGTTCCAGCGCATCCATGGTCACAACCCATGGTGAAATCGTTGATGCAAAATTTTTCGCAAGGAAAGGGCCAAGTGGGACGTACTCCCATTGTTGAATATCGCGAGCCGACCAATCGTTGAACAAAACAAATCCTACAATAAAGTCTTCCGCATTCTTCGTTGGGATTGATTCACCAAGTTTCGTTTCCTGACACGTTATGAAGGCAACTTCCAGTTCGAAGTCTAATTTTTTTGTAGTGGAAAAAGCCGGGAACTCCTGATCTGCAGCCTTGATTTGTCCTTTCGGACGATGAATCGGAGTACCTGACACAACAATAGACGAAGCTCTTCCGTGATAACCGACAGGGATATGCTTCCAGTTAGGCAGCAATGCATTCTTCGGATCCCGAAACATCGAACCAACATTAGTTGCGTGCTCTTCGCTACTATAAAAATCCGAATAGTTCTGCACTTTTACCGGCATCAGCATTTGAACTTCATCCATGTGGATGAGTGCAATCTCGCGTGCCGCTTTGTTCATTTCATCATTCGTGTCGCGCAACAGTTCCGACAACCGATCTCGAACCTCACGCACTTTCTTTTTACCAAGTGCAAAGAAATCGTTAAGGTATTTTTGGTTGAAAATTCCGCTCGGCAAGCCAAGGCCGTCCAGGTAGCCATTCTCCTGCAGGTAAACCAGGTCAACAACATAGTCACCGATCGCAACACCCGCGACTGGACTCAAGTACTTCGTTTTGAAAATTCCAAACGGCAGATTCTGAATTGGAAAATCTGAGCCCTTTGGCACGTCAACCCAACTCTTCAATTTCGGATCGTTCGATTTAAGCATATTGGAGAATGAAAGGGTAAACCTATATCTTTAGCCCGAAGGCCGCAAGCCGTTAAGAAATTTTAACTTGCAGGATGACAAATCTCCCGGCAGTATTCAGGGAAAGAATGAGGACAAAACTTGGGGACGAGTTTTCTGCCTTTCACAGCAGCCTTCAAGAAGTTTCTCCTGTTAGCATTCGCTTAAATCCGAGGAAGCAAAATAAAATTGTGGCAGCTGACCCGGTTCCCTGGACAAAGTTCGGCCGCTATCTCAGCGAGCGCCCCAAATTTACATTCGATCCCCTCTTCCATGCAGGGACATACTATGTGCAGGAAGCAAGTTCAATGTTCATCGAACAGATTTTCAGACAGCACATCACCGGATCGCCACTAACAATTCTTGATCTGTCTGCGGCTCCGGGAGGAAAGTCAACGCACATACTCAATCTCATTGATGACAAAAGCCTCCTTGTATCCAACGAAGTGATTCGATCGCGCGCATCGATTCTTGCCGAGAACATTTTAAAGTGGGGGTATCCGAGTAGCATCGTAACAAACAATGACCCCGCTGATTTTGAAAGACTTCCCGGATTTTTTGACGTCATTGTTGTTGATGCTCCATGTTCCGGTGAAGGTTTGTTTCGGAAAGAACCGGAATCGAGTAATGAATGGTCAGTTGAAAATGTTAATCTATGTTCGAGCCGTCAGCGGAGAATACTTGCAGATGTGTGGCCTGCATTGAAAGAAAACGGAATTCTTATCTACTCCACGTGCACCTACAATGATGACGAGAATGAAAAAAACTTAACGTGGCTTCAGGAAAATCAAGATGTAGAATTTCTTTCCATTGATGTGGATGTAAGCTGGGGTGTTGTCGAGTCTAACGCGAATAGTGTGAAGGGGTACCGTTTTTATCCACATCGTGTCAAGGGTGAAGGATTTTTTATTGCTGCTATTCGTAAGAGAGAGCCTGCTCGTGACAATTCAAAAGTTAAGAAGACGCTCACAACTGCTTCCAAAAAAATTAAAGAGACACTCAGCGCTTGGGTAAACAATTCGAATGCGTTTGAATTTTTCCAGCACGATGACTACTTGTTTATTTTTCCAGCCAATCAAATCAATTCACTGGAGTTCGTAAAACAAAATCTCCGGATCGTTCAGGCGGGAACTACCCTCGCATCCACCAAACATGATAAGGTCATTCCCGAACATGGGTCAGCGATGAGCATCTATTTGAATGATGGAAACTTTAATTCGGTCGAGCTGGACCTGCCTCATGCCTTGCAATATCTACGAAGAGAAACATTCGAATGGCTCGATCAACCGAAAGGATTTCAATTAATAAAGTATGAAGGTGTTCCTCTGGGTTGGATCAACAGCCTCGGGAACCGGTTTAACAATTTGTATCCGATTGATTGGCGGATCAGAAGCCAGGAGCGGTAAGCGGGAAAGCGGGAGCTGGGGTCGGGAATCAGGAACCGCGAGCTGGGAGTCGGGCTGGAGCTAGGTAGTTGGGTGCTGGGCGCAAACAGGTTGATGCAACAGACCAAAATTCCGATCGTACATAGAACCGCCAATTGCACTCACCCATCCCGTAGCGATTTCCCGTTTCTTCGAGAAAAGCTTTGGACAGGTGACGGCTTGCAGTGCGGCAGTATAGTCAATCGTATGTAACCGTCTGAAGCATGGCCCATCGACCAGAGCCTACCTCCACCAACTACACTCATCCACATGACAGACCACGATTTAGGATCGCACCTTTCGCCTTTTATTTCACTCACCAATCCCGTAGGATTTCCTGTTTCTAACGAGAGCACGAGGTAACACCCGCGCGCCACGCAAGTACGATGTACACGGTACACATCCTCTGGCGCGAAACGGACTAACCTATGCACAAGAGACGACTTCACATGACGACTCTCACCATCACCACATCGTCAGTGTGGACGACATTACCATGCCTGCAATGATTCGAAAATCCCCTCCGGCAGCGCAACGCCACTGAAGAAAATCCCGACACAAAATACCTTATCATAAAAGCCAGATCGATCGATCGCCAATGGAAGTGAGCTAACGGACAATGTCGTCATCATCACAGTGAACAGAGCAACGAGTGCGAACACAACCCATGCGATGTCAAACAAAAAGATACCTCCAAGACTCAACCCAATCAAGGCAGCACTTGTCCAGAAAACATTATCCATGCTGTATCGATTAATGTACGTGCTGATGGGCCACGAAAGAATTGCAGACAGAATCAAAATCCCAACTAAAATTAATTTACCATCAACGTTTCCAATGATGGAGGACAACTTATCAGGAAGCACATCCGGAAAAATGTTAAACATCACCGTTGTTCCAATCCCGAGGATAATTCCAAGCATGAAAATGAAAGCAAATGATAAGAGCGTTGTCTTCGCCTGCTTCTTGTCGGGAGCGACTTCTTTATTTCCTGTCTGCTTGAACAACCCAAGTGAGTTCTTTTTCATCGCATAGCCTGACGCCAATGTCACTACGCCACCGACAACAAACGTGATGGGGGCGCCCAGATAATCGATGATATCGACAATCACAGGCTCTACCGCATATACCAAGTTAGCCACAATGGTCAGCAACGCCATCGCTTTTGGAAGCTTATCGATTGGCGTAAACAATTCAACTGTTGACAATGCAGGGCTGGTGAAGATACTCATTGCTACCAGCCACAAAACAATCATAACAGGCAAGGCCCACTTGAAAACCTCTCCCGGATTTGAAAACAACGTGAAGGCTACTGCCATGAACACCATCGCTGCGAAACTAATCCCGGATGAAATCACCGGGAGTCTATGACCTTTCTCAAAACGGAAGCGGTCCCCCATCTTTCCGGCAATCGGTGGTGTCACGACCAGGATGATCGCCTGAGACACCGCGAGAAAAAATGCGAAGTCGGTGAACCCAAACTGGATCAAAAGCTTTGGCTGATAGTTTTGATATGCTATCCACCCGATAATGATCGAGGCGTAGAGCGATGCAAGACTCCAAAGTTGTTTCCAGTGAATAGCATCAGATTGGCGGGCTTCGGATTTAGAAATCGAGACGGTTTCCATGGAATTGATTTAAGATGTTAGATTTTAGATTTAAGATTTAAGAACTGGATTTCGATTGGGATGTTCCTTCCAAGCTAAAATCTTAATTCTCAAATCTTAAATTATTTCATTCCCTCCAATTTACGAAGCATGACTGCCGCTTGGATTGGTGTGTAAGTAAAAAATGGCATTTGTGCGAAAATCTTTATTTTTGCCCCTTCATTGCCCGAAATGGGCTCATTTAAGTGTTTCAGCATGTCTCTATCGACCAAATACAGTCCCGCAGAAGTAGAAAATAAATGGTATAGCTACTGGCTAAAGCAGGGGTTCTTTCACTCGGAGCCAAATCCTGACAAAGAGCCTTTCTGTATCGTCATTCCCCCACCGAACGTAACCGGTGTTCTGCACATGGGCCACATGCTGAACAACACGATCCAGGACATTCTGGTCAGGCGTGCAAGAATGCAAGGAAAGGAAGCGTGTTGGGTTCCCGGAACCGACCATGCGTCCATTGCAACCGAGGCGAAAGTTGTTGCGATGCTGCGCGAACGTGGGATCAAAAAATCGGACCTCTCGCGTGAAGACTTTTTGAAATATGCCTGGGAGTGGAAAGAGAAGTATGGGGGAATCATTCTCGAACAGTTGAAGAAGCTCGGTGCTTCGTGCGATTGGGACAGAACAACGTTCACTATGGATCCCGCGTACTACGATGCGGTTATCGATGTATTTATCGACCTGTATAAAAAAGGAAACATCTATCGCGGACTGCGCATGGTAAACTGGGATCCGGTTGGTAAAACTGCGTTGTCTGACGATGAAGTTATTCACAAGGATGTCGCATCGAAGCTGTATTATATTAAATACAAAATTGAAGGGTCTCATGAGTTTGTGACAATTGCCACTGTTCGACCAGAAACGATCATGGCCGATACTGCCATCTGCGTGAACCCGAACGATGAGCGGTACAAGCATCTGAAAGGAAAGAAGGCATTGATCCCACTGATCAGCCGCGCCATTCCGATCATCGAAGACGAGTATGTCGCGATGGATTTTGGAACAGGCTGTTTGAAAGTAACGCCTGCTCATGACATGAACGACAACGAGCTCGGAAAGAAACATAACCTTCCGGTCATCGATATCCTCAATGAGGACGGGACACTTAATGCGAGCGCACAGATCCTTGTTGGTGAAGACCGTTTTGTTGCCCGCAAGAAAATAGCCAAAATGCTTGAAGCGGAAGACTACCTTGCCAAGGTTGAAGATTACACAAGTCACGTTGGATTTTCAGAGCGGACGGATGCAGTCATTGAACCGCGTTTGTCTTTGCAGTGGTTTTTGAAAATGAGCGAGATCACCAAACCTGCACACAAGCATGTGATGGATGATACCATTCAACTTCTTCCGCCCAAGTTCAAGAACACCTACAACCACTGGATGGCGAATGTGCGTGACTGGTGTATTTCTCGTCAACTCTGGTGGGGCCATCGGATTCCTGCGTGGTTTGATGAAGAAGGAAATTATGTTGTTGCCAAAACAGAAGCGGAAGCTCACGAAAATTACAAGATCCAATATCCAAATTCCAAAAGCCAAAAGCTGACGCAGGATCCGGATGTGATGGATACGTGGTTTTCAAGTTGGCTATGGCCAATAGCGGTATTCGATACGACTGTTTTCAAAGCACCCTACAACAAAGGCAACGAAGACCTGAACTACTATTATCCAACGAACGACCTGGTTACGGCTCCGGAGATCTTGTTCTTCTGGGTTGCGAGGATGATCATTGCCGGATATGAGTACCGTGGCGAGAAGCCGTTCAGCAATGTGTACCTTACGGGAATTGTGCGTGACAAACTTGGAAGAAAGATGTCGAAGTCGTTGGGAAATTCTCCCGACCCGCTTGACCTGATTGCAACACATGGTGCCGATGCCGTTCGCACCGGAATGTTGTTCTCTGCTCCTGCAGGAAACGACCTGTTGTACGATGAGAAACTTATCGAACAGGGAAGAAATTTCGCCAACAAGATCTGGAACGCGTTTCGTCTTGTGAAGGGCTGGACAACGGGCGCGTCACAACCGGAAGAAAATAAGATTGCCATTCAGTGGTTTGAATCAAGGTTGAATCAATCGCTGGCGGAGATTGAAGATCACTTCAGCAAGTTCAGAATCTCGGATGCGCTACATGCAATTTACAAACTGATCTGGGATGATTTCTGCTCCTGGTATCTCGAGATGGTTAAGCCTGAGTTCGGCAAACCGATTGATGAGGCAACGTATAATCAGACTATTTCCTTTTTCGAGACACTGCTTAAAGCACTTCATCCGTTTATGCCATTCATCACAGAAGAGTTATGGCATGAATTGAAGGACCGTGCGGAAAAAGATTGCATTATCGTTGCCAAGGCACCAAAGCCAGGATCATTCGATCAGAAAATTCTTGATGAAGCGGTGATCAGCTTTGAGGCGATCACTGAAATCCGCAATACACGCAATTCAAAAGGTATTTCTCCGAAAGAAGCGATGAAGCTTCTTGTTAAGAATGGAGAAAAAGCTCCGATCAGATCTTTCTGGAGCATTGTAAAAAAACTTTCGAACTTGAGTGAAGTTACGTTTATAAAAGATTCACCAACCACTCCTTCTACACCCTTCGTTGTGCGCTCGACAGAATTTTTTATTCCGATGGAAGGAAAAGTTGATGCAGCGAAAGAGCGTGAGACAATTCTGAAGGACATCGAATACCAGAAAGGATTTCTGGTTTCGGTTGACAAGAAGCTTTCGAACGAACGCTTCGTATCAAGTGCCCCTCCGAATGTAATCGAAATGGAGCGCAAGAAAAAAGCGGATGCGGAGGCAAAGATTAAGTCGTTGGAGGAGTCGTTGGCGAGACTTGAATAGTTCCGGAGGCCGGGGAACCAGGAGGCCAGGCTCCAGGAATTCCCGGCCCCCTGGCTTCCTAAAACCGCGCTGCGATCAACAGGTCGATATTCTTATATTTCAATCCAAACTTCTTCGCTACGTGTTCTTTGGTGAGCCCACCCTTATACGTGTAGACGCCTTTCATGAACCACTTGTGCGTGAAGATCATTTCTTCGATGCCACCTTCCTCCGCTGCACGTAAGATCGTTGGCGTAAAAATATTGCTTAGCGCAGTCGTGGCAGTGTGTGCAACACGTGACGCTACGTTTGGAACACAATAATGAATGACGCCATGCTTTCGGAACACCGGTTTGCTCAGGGTTGTAATCTCCGATGTCTCGATACATCCGCCCTGGTCTATACTGAGGTCAATGATGAGGGAATCCTGCTTCATCTTGCTGACCATTTCTTCAGTCACCACATGACGCGCCCTACCCTTTTCCGCGCGCAACGCACCGATTACTACGTCAGCAGTTCGCAAGGTTTCGCTTAGCGTAATCGTGTCAATTGTAGACGTATATAACTGTTGTCCTAACAGGTGCTTTACCCGTCTAAGCTTGTAAAGATGGTTGTCGAAGATCTGCACATCAGCACCCAGTCCCAAAGCGGCCCGCGCTGCATATTCGGCTACGGTACCTGCTCCGATGATAACGACTTTGGTTGGTGGTACTCCGGTGATTCCACCCAGGATGACTCCTTTGCCGTTGTTTGCTGTGCTCAGCCATTCCGAGGCAATCAACATCACGGTGCTTCCTGCAATTTCACTCATCGCGCGGATGATAGGCATCCCTCCTACCTTATCCTCAATGAACTCGTATGCAAGCGCGGTAACTTTCTTCTTTAGCAAGGCCTGAACGTATTCCGCCTTGAGATGACCAAGTTGAATGGCCGAGATCAACGCCTGCCCTGGACGCATCATTTCAATTTCTTCAACTGTAGGCGGCTCTATCTTTAAGATAACCTCAGCTTTGTATACTTCTTGTGCGGAGTAGACGATCTTCGCCCCTGCATCGCTGTAAAGCTTGTCGGAAAATTTAGATCCGATACCAGCCTTAGTTTCAACCCATACCTCATGGCCATTGTTAACAAGCAACGCGACCGCATCGGGTGTGAGACTGATTCTATTTTCCTGAAGCGAAATTTCTTTGGGTAATCCGATAAAAAATGAATGCTTTCCTGTGCTCACTTTCTGGAGCTGTTCCTGCGGGTACAGGCTAGTCTTGGAGGCAAGTGCTTCAAATCCGGTTTTCTTCTTATCTGTCATGAACAGAAAGGGCTAAAGTCCTATGCGTTTGATTTTCAGGTGTTATAATCACTTCAACTCGTTCGGCCGGGATCAATGCGGGAATTTTTTCCGGCCACTCAATTAAACAATAATTCCCCGAGTAAAAATATTCTTCTGTTCCGATATCATAAGCTTCCGCTTCATTTTTTATGCGGTAAAAATCAAAATGATACACCTTGTGATCGTTGTCGGCAAGATACTCGTTAACAATCGAAAAAGTGGGGCTGCTCATGTGGTCAGTAACCCCAAGAACCTCACCTAATACCTTGATAAATGTTGTCTTACCCGATCCCATTTCGCCTCTGAAAAGCCAGATTTTGTAATTTCCGGCTCTATCCAGGAATGTTTTGGCTATCTCGGGCAAGTCGCTTTGGCTGGCTTCATGGAAGACCAAACCGCCATCCTCAGACCACATTCTTCGAATTTAAGAAAATTATAGGAATGATCATCTCTTCCATACTGACCCCACCGTGCTGAAAGGTGTCTTTGTAGAAGTTTACGTAGTAATTGTAATTATTCGGATAAGCGAAGAACTGGTCTTCCGTTGCGAAGACGTATGACGTTGACACATTCATTTTCGGCAGAAACAGACGCTCAGGCTTAGCTACTTGCATCACCTTGTCCCCTTCGTAGCCAAGATTCTTACCTTGCTTGTAGCGAAGGTTGGTGTTAACGGTTTTGTCACCAATGATCTTGAATGGCCGCTTCACACGAACGGTTCCGTGGTCAGTCGTGATGACGACACGAACGTCCTTTTCTGCGATCTTCTTTAGGATATCAAACAGCGGTGAGTGCAAAAACCAGGATTTCGTGATTGAACGATATGCCGATTCATCCGGTGCCAACTCGCGGATCATCGCCATGTCGGTACGCGCGTGCGAAAGCATATCGACAAAGTTGTAAACGATCACGTTCAATTCATTTTTGAAAAGGTTGTTTACGGTGTCCGCCAGATTTCGTCCCTCCTCCAGATTCTTGATCTTATGGTAGGACATCTTCACCTGAAGGTTGTTTCTGCGCAGCTGCTTGTCGAGGAACTCGCTTTCAAAGTTGTTTTTTCCTTCCTCTTCGTCTTCACCAACCCACAGCTCGGGATGACTCTTCGCCATTTCGGACGGAAGTTGACCCGAGAAGATCGCGTTGCGTGCGTAAGCCGTGGTCGTTGGAAGAATCGAGTAGTAATGATCTTCCTGTTCGATAGTAAAATATTCGCTAATGACCGGCTCGATAACCTTCCACTGGTCAAAACGCAGATTATCAATTAAAACAAAGAACACGGGCTTTCGTTTTCCAAGCTCCGTGAAAACTTTGCGCTTCATGATTTGATGCGACAACAGTGGCCGCTCTGCTTTTGGGTCATTCAGCCATGAATCATAATTCCGGATAATGAACTTCGCGAAATTGGCGTTCGCTTCGGTTTTCTGCATGTCTAGAACCTCAGCCATCTCTTGATTATCGTCCATCTGGAGCTCCCAATACACAAGCTTTTTGTAAATGTCTGCCCATTGCGCATGATTCATTACATCCTGGAACGCCATGCTGATCTTTCGAAACTCCTGTTGATAGTTCAGGTTGGTTTTTTCAATGACCAGTCGCTTGTTGTCAAGAATTTTTTTGATGGAAAGCAAAATCTGGCTTGGATTAAGCGGTTTGATCAGGTAGTCGGCAATTTTGGAGCCGATCGCCTCCTCCATGATTTGCTCTTCCTCGTTCTTGGTGATCATTACGACCGGAAGATTGGGTTTATTGTTCTTGATCTGGCTCAACGCTTCCAGGCCGGACATACCGGGCATGTTCTCATCCAGGAAAACAACGTCAAAGTTTTTCTCATCCGACAGCTCCACGGCTTCTGCTCCGTTATTGACGGGCGTGATGTCGTAACCTCGCTGTTGTAAAAACATGATATGAGGTTTTAACAAGTCGATCTCATCGTCCGCCCAAAGAATCGTATAACGTTGCATAGCTTAATTTTTGACAATTTACTTAATAATCACGTTTTCAAAGAGAGTTTAGTTCAGTCATTCAAAGCCTTAAATGTTCATTCAAGTATCAAAGTTGATCAGGGTAAACTTTCAAAAATGCTGAATCTTGTTCCGCAATGACGTAATCGGTGTAATTTTAGGTGGAATTTTCACTGACCAGCGCAGTCACCCTTGAATAAGAAAAAGATAATCAACGACCCCGTGTACGGATTCATTCACATTCGCAGTGAATTGCTTTTCGACATTATATCTCATCCGTTTTTTCAGCGACTAAGGCACATCAAGCAATTGGGACTTACTGAACTGGTTTATCCAGGAGCGCAACACACGCGGTTCCAGCATGCGCTTGGAGCCATGCACCTGATGGGCCGAGTGCTGGATAACCTTCGTTTGAAAGGAGTTGACATCTCGGAGAAGGAATATGAAGCAGCCCAGCTTGCGATTCTGCTGCATGACATCGGGCATGGACCGTTCTCACACGCCCTGGAGGAAACACTTCTTGCAGGCGTGAAGCACGAGAGCATTTCCTATTTGCTGATGTCTGACTTGAATGACGACTTCAACAATGCGCTTGAACTCGCCATGAAGATTTTTCGCAATAGTTACGAACGGAAGTTTTTCCACCAGCTGGTATCAAGTCAGCTGGACATAGATCGTCTTGATTACCTGAACCGCGATTCATTTTTCGCTGGCGTGGAAGAAGGTACCATCGGCATCGAGCGAATCATTGTGATGCTGAATGTCTATAAGGATCAACTCGTGGTGGAAGAGAAAGGAATTTACAGCATTGAACAATTTCTTAACGCCCGAAGGTTAATGTATTGGCAGGTGTACCTTCATAAAACCTCAGTGAGTGCGGAACGTATGTTGGTCAATACAATCAAACGGGCGCAGGCGTTGGTTCGCGCTGGAGAACGTGTTCCTTCCTCATTGGGGCTGCAGCTTTTCCTGAAAGAAAATTTTACGATCGAATCCTTCCAGCAAAACCGAAAGGCATTACTTGCATTTGGTCAGCTTGATGATCATGACATCTGGGGCGCCATCAAACATTGGAAAGATCATGACGATAAGATTCTTTCCACACTTTCTAAGATGCTACTTCAGCGAAATCTCTTCAAGATCATGCTCAGCATCGAGCCGATAAAAAAATTATCGGTTGACCGCATCAGGACTGCCGTGAGTAAGGAGTTCCGGACATTGCGTAGTGAGTCATCGTACTTGTTTTCGTACGGAATGGTATCGAACGAGGCTTATGCAGAAGGTCAAAAGATCAATATTCTCACGAGGAATGGAGACCTGCTCGACATTGCACAAGCATCCGATCTGCCGAACATAAAGGCCCTGACC
This sequence comes from Chryseosolibacter sp., assembly GCA_036402115.1. GTDB lineage: Bacteria > Bacteroidota > Bacteroidia > Cytophagales > Cyclobacteriaceae > Chryseosolibacter. The sequence continues at coordinate 1,606 of DASWTM010000148.1, read as the reverse complement.
AAAATCGTCAAAAAAAACTATCTGTGCTGGCCTAAAAATGTATCTTTGTAGATTAGTAACTAGTCATTAGTTATCAGCAATTAGGAGGACCAGGAAGTAAGGAAAAGAAAAGGCGAACGGTACGTGCAAACATTCCACTTTTTAAATTCGTCTTTTCTACCATCGACCAATGACTTTTTCCTCCTAATGACTAGTGACTAGTGACCAATGCCTTAAAATATGGAATTTAGTGTAAATCAATTAGCGGGTTTGTTGGGGGGAAAGGTGCAGGGGGATGGCAACGCGAAGATCAATATGCTGGCGAAAATCCAGGATGCCAAGAAAGGTCAAATTGCGTTTCTGTCGAATCCGAAGTATGAGCAATTCATTTATACAACGAATGCCACGGCAGTCATTGTGAAGAATGACTTTGTTCCTAAAAAAGAACTTGCCTGCAGCTTAATTCTTGTTGAAGATCCCTACTCAAGTTTCACAGCCTTGCTGGAAGAATATCATAAGATGATCAGCTTCCAGAAAACTGGCGTAGAGCAGCCGTCTTTCATTGGTGAAAACTCAACAACTGGAGAAGGAATTTACCGTGGTGCATTTTCATACATCGGTAGTAAAGTAACGATTGGCAAGAATGTGAAGATCTATCCAAACGTTTTTATTGGCGATGATTGCGTGATTGGAGATAACACCGTGATTCACGCGGGTGTGAAGATTTATGCGGGCACAAAAATCGGCAACCACTGTCTCATTCATGCGGGAACAGTGATTGGCAGCGATGGATTCGGCTTTGCACCACAGCCTGACGGAAGCTATAAATCAATTCCACAGCTTGGAAATGTTATTCTTGAGGATCATGTAGCCATTGGCGCCAATACTGTAATTGACTGCGCTACCATGATGGGCGATGCAACCATTATAAGACGAGGTGTGAAACTCGATAACCTCATTCAGATAGCCCACAACGTTGAGGTTGGTAAAAATACTGTCATTGCAGCGCAGGCTGGAGTTGCGGGCTCAACCAAAGTAGGTGAAAGTTCAGTAATTGGCGGGCAGGTTGGAATCGGAGGTCATCTTGTACTTGCTAACAACCTTAGTGTGGGTGCGCAGGCCGGGATTGGCAAAACGAGTACACAGCCAGGGGAAAAACTCATGGGTTCTCCGGCAATTGGGCTTACCGAATACTACCGTGCTTATGCTGTCTTCAAAAATCTTCCGAATATCGCCCACCGGCTGAAAGAACTCGAACGCAAAATGGCTGAGATTGCAAGGAAAGAGGCAATTCAGTCTTAAAATCGGCCTTTAACTCCTTCAAACGTTTTCGGAAGCTGTTTACCTATTAGTTGGGTAATCCCGATAATTGCGCTTAAATTTGCCGACTTTCCAAGTTTATGCTCAATATAAAACAGCAGACTATACAGAAATCCGTCACATTGTCGGGCGTTGGCCTCCACACAGGAGTGCAAACCACCATGACTTTTTTGCCTGCCAAGCCAAACCACGGTATCAAATTTCAACGAACAGACCTCCCGGGCTCACCGATTATTGATGCCGATTGTGATAATGTTGTTGACGTTTCAAGAGGAACGACTATTGAACAAAGTGGCGCGAAAGTTAG
>DASWTM010000147.1:0-23050 GCA_036402115.1 Chryseosolibacter sp. | reverse complement strand
CTTGTTGTGAGTGGAATCTCTGCGCAACAGATCTCGATGTCGCAGGATAGAGATGCAGCGCAGGTGGTACGAAGAGTTCCTGGGGTTACATTACAGGACAATCGGTTTGTTGTAGTTCGCGGGCTTTCGTCACGGTACAGCAATGTTCTTTTAAATGGCGTTCTTGCTCCGTCAACAGAAACCGATGTTCGCGCATTCTCTTTTGATATTGTTCCGAGTGGTCTTATCGATCGCATGCTGATCTACAAATCTGGCTCCGCTGAATTACCCGGGGACTTTGCGGGGTCGGTGATCCAGGTCGATACAAAGAGTGTACCTGAGGAGAACTTTTTTAATATTTCTATCGGAGGAGGCTACCGCGTTAACACCACATTCACTGATCGTCAAAGTCAACAGCGATCGAAGACAGAATGGCTGGGATTTGATAATGGATTCCGCTCACTTCCTGCTGGGGGGCCAGCAAACTACAGTGAACTTGGATTTGATGTAAACAAAATAGAAGCAGAGAGCCAGACATTTCAGAACACCTGGGCACTGGAAAATGTCAGCGTTAACCCAGACATGCGGATTAGCGCAGACCTCGGTCGTAATTTCTCAATCGGCCGTGTGGCGATCAACACGATCAACTCATTGAACTATAGCAATACAAGTCAATTTAACGAGATTGAATTCAATCGCTATTTCAATTATACAGATGACTTTACGAGTGAAGAATTCTTTACGTATAATGATGATGTATTCACCAACAACGTGAGACTCGGCTTGCTCAGTAACTGGACACTTCGCTACAGCGAAAAGAGCCGAATTGAATTCAAGAATTTGTATAACCGCCTCGGCACGACCCAAACAACAATTCGTGAAGGCGACAACTATTTTCGTCAACAACACTACCGCAACTATTCGTCACGCTATATCGGTCGCGAGATTTATTCCGCACAGCTGGAAGGAAAGCATGAGCTTAGACAGGATCGTTCCAAACTTTCATGGACGCTTGGTTACACCTCCGCGAATCGTAGCGAGCCAGATTGGAAACGTCTCGTGACAGCACGCCAACTGGACGCAACCGAAGACACACCGTTCATGGTAGTTGTGCCATCTTCTACAAGCGCCTCAAACGCAGCACGATTTTATCAGGATCTGAATGAATACAATGCAACTAACCGTCTTGATTTTGAATTGAAGTTTAACAACCCAACATCGTTTAATGAAGCGTTTGTTTTTAAGACGGGATATTGGGCAGAATATAAGTCTCGCACATTTGACGCACGATCCATCGGCCACATCGCCCGTGATGGCTTTGACCCAGCCGTAGCCAATCTTCCATACGACCAAATTTTCGATCCATCGAATGTGGCTTTTCGCGGAGGGCATGTAATATCCGAAAACACCAACGTTACTGACTCCTACGATGCCACCAACGTACTCGCTGCAGCGTACACATCATTGAACATGCCGCTGTCCGAGACAGTGAGAGTAATTCCTGGTATTCGCGTAGAGCACAATATCCAAAAACTTGAAACACCGCAGGGCCCAGGGGCCGCTAGTATAAATAACCCGGTGACGAGTATTTTGCCGTCTGTCAACCTTTCGTACAATCTTAACACTACATCGCTTTTCCGGCTTGCCTATAGCAAGACTGTCAACAGGCCTGAGTTCAGAGAGCTTGCACCGTTCTCATTCTACGATTTCGATAATCAGGCCGATGTACTGGGAAATCCAAACCTGACGATTGCCGATATTCATAACGTGGATTTGCGTTGGGAGAAATATCCAACCCCTGCTGAATTTTTGTCTGCCGGACTTTTCTTCAAACATTTTAATAATCCAATTGAAACGAATATTGATAACGGAACAGACAACCCTGTTTTCCTTTTCAACAACGCTGACAAAGCGATCAGCTACGGTGCAGAAGTTGAAATCAGAAAATCGCTTGCCTATACTTCGTCAAGCCGCTTCCTGAATAACACTTCAGTTGTTTTTAATGCTGCCTACATCGTCAGCCAGATTAATCTTGTAAATGACGGAACGCTGCAGGAAAAAGAATCTCGTCCGATGCAGGGCCAGTCGCCATATATAATTAATGCAGGGATTTTCTACGATGATGCAGAGAAAGGAATCCAGGCGAACGTTCAATATAATATTTTCGGAAAGCGAATTGCATTCGTAGGATTACTAGGCCAGCCAAGCTGGTGGGAGATGCCACGTCACGCGCTTGACGTGACCGTTTCCAAACGTATTTCGCAACGTGCTGACATACGCTTCGGAATCAGTGACCTCCTGAACACGCGCTCATACATCCGCGAAGATGCAAATCTCGACAACGATGTTACCGAGGCTTCCACAAATAAAACTGTAAGAAGCACACGTAACGGTCAGTACATGACACTAGGTGTATCCCTGAAATTTTAGACCGATGGATTGAAATGAAACAATAAAGGATGGGTAAAGCCATCCTTTATTGTTTGCATGATGTGTTAAGAAAAAATGAATTTCATAACAATGGAGTCATAAAAGCTTAACGGCCCAGTAAACACTTGACAAAAAGGACCCCGTACTTTTGAACCGAATTCAATGAAAAACTTTAAACACGTAACTATGAAAAACCTCAGCAGAATTCTTGCTGGTTTCATTGCCCTTGCGTCTATGGCGATGATTCAAAGCTGTGATAATGAAGATCCAAAGCCAGTCGTTCCGTCAGTAGGTGCGCCAACAACAACAGCCGATGTTCAAATCGGAACAACTACGGATGTAAGCTTTGAATACACCGCACCTGGTGGATTTGCATCGAGTGCAGTGACCGCAACAGGAGGTACTGCCATAGTTAAAACGGACGCAGCTGCAGGTGAAACAGAAGGTACGATTGTCGTAACCTTTACCGCTGGAGCCAATGCTGGCGCTGGAAGCGTAACCCTAACCGTTACGGATAACGCAAACCAAAGCATTTCTGCAACGGCATTACTCAATGTTACGTTGACTGCGCAAACCATCACGCTTCAAGGCGACATCACATCCAATTTGACACTTGATGCTACCAAGCGCTATCTGATTAAAGGAAAAGTTTATGTAAATGCTCCAGCTAAGCTCACCATCCCTGCCGGAACACTTTTACTTGGAGATAAGGATAGTGACGGTACGCTAATCATCAACCGCGGTGCGTCAATCGATGCACAAGGTACTGCAGCTGATCCAATCATCATGACTTCCGCAGCTCCGAAAGGTTTTAGAAACCGTGGTGATTGGGGAGGACTTGTAATTCTTGGAAAAGCTTACAATAGTAATAATGCTTCTGCAACGATTGAAGGGATCACTGCATCGGCTGGATCTGAGAATGGTGTATACGGCCCGGGCAGTGGTAACGCGGCTGATAATGACAATTCAGGTATTTTGAAATACGTACGCATTGAGTTTGCAGGTATAGCGCTTTCTCAGGACAATGAATTGAACAGTTTAACGCTAGGCTCTGTAGGCTCAGGAACAACGATTGATCACATCATGGTGAGCTATGGAAATGACGATGCGTATGAATGGTTTGGTGGTTCAGTTAATCACAAGTATCTGATTGCATACTCTACAATTGATGACGATTTTGATACTGACAGAGGGTACAATGGAAAGGTGCAGTACGCCCTTGTTGTGCGCGATCCTGCGGTAGCAGATTTCTCAGGATCACGTGCGTGGGAGTCTTCGAGCAACAACTCTGCTACGGCTCCAACAGTAGGAGGTGTATCACGTCATTCAGCACCGAAGTTTTCTCACGTCACTGTCCTTGGACCGTTGTTGTTCCGCGCAGCAGCTAACATCAGCGGTTTCTATCGCGCAGCGCTTGAAGTCAACAGCAACTCTGCAATTCAGGTACACAACTCAATTATTACAGGTTTCCCTAATTCGACAAACTTTGCGACAGCGGGATCTGTGGTAACGAGCAACGTGTTCGCTGCTAATACGACACAGGCCGCAGCAGGTGCATCTGCTCCGCCAAGTTTCGCAACGGACAACGTCCTTGATAATTCTGTGTCTGGAATTTTTGGAGCATTCCCATCGGGATCACTTTACAGTTTTGAAAACTTCCCGAAAGTTCAGGCGGCAACAAGTCCTTACCTGACTGGTGCGGTTGATCTCAGCGCAGACGCATTCTTCGACAACGCGGCTTACAAAGGTGCATTTGGTGCAACCAGTGCTGCAGAATGGAACTTCGCGACAGGATGGGTAAACTTTGATCCAAACAGCCTTGACTACCAATAAGCGATGGGAATGATTTGATAATAAGTCTAAGATCTTCGGGTCTTAGACTTTTTTATATAAGAGGAGATGAAACGAATTATTTTTATTGCGATCGGATTAGCGATTATTTCCTGCAACCGCGGATATCAAGCTAAGGAGACGCTTTCGCCCGAGCGATACGATGAGACACTGGCCCAACTAGCTCCGTATATTATTGCAAAGTCCGATGAGTTCTCATTCGAACAACGGTTTCTCCCCGAGAATAAGCCGTTCTATGATAATTTTATTTCGCTGACCGGTGGTGAGTTGGTCTATTTTCAAGAAGTTGATACTGCGTCTCTTTTCTTTTTTCAATATCGCGATCTCACAAGCTTGTATGAGCACTATCGGGGCATTGGCGGGTATTTCCGCACGGATGAAAACGGCAAGATCACATTTGTTAATCTGCTGTATCATACACCTCGACTTACGTCCCAGGAAATTTTGGAACGAAGAAAATTTCTCTTTGAAGAAATGATGACAAAAGGGAATGTGCAGGCCTACCTTGGCAATAAAAAGTTCATCCATACGCCCAACAACGACTTCTATTACGACACTAAACTCAGTAGGTGGGAATTTACAGAAAACTCTTCGTGGAAGTTTTTAAAGGAGGCACGCGAACAAGCTGATAGCAACTCATTGCGTTAGTTCACCTTTCGCTGCCGTTCGCGATGCGCCTCCAGCACCTTTTGGATCTGCTGGCCGGCAACAGCTACTGAATCCTGATCCTTTTTGTTTTTTTCGAGCTGTTTGGTGAGCGTCTCGAGTTCAATCTTGTTGTTCACTAATGATTTTTCAAGATCGATTTTCTCCTGCTTGTTGTTGACAATTTTTGAATTCAACGATTTGTTTTGATTGACTAGCCTTTGGGTTTGACGTTCTACCGCTTGTGCCGCGCGTAGTGTCTCGTCAATCTGTTTTTGAATGAGATCGCGATGGTAGGTGACGCCAAAATCATAGATCATTCCTTCGAGCGCCTTCGCAACATTTTCAGCATCATGCTCTTTCCATTCAGATTTTTTTAAACCGATCCACGCGGAGATAATATTGCCAACTTGCTTTGTTGATCCATACACAGGCGATGTATACGCCCTTCCGACAATGGCAGGTTCAGCAACAGCGATGTAGCCTTCACTCGTTTTCGATTTGCCCAGGGTCTTCATAAACTTTGAAAGCGCGGCATCAACTTCTTCATACGTTCCCGGAAGGTCGACTTCGAAGCCGTCAGCATAGTCATTTTTGATCCGGGTTTGTTCTTTCTTGACGCGGACTGTTTGCGCAGACGTGGAAATTGTTAACAAAATGCAAATGGCGGAGAATAGTATCCTGGGCGTGAACATTTTTGCGTAGTATGGGTTTACTTTACAAACTTAAACAAAAATCCAGCCAGCCATTCGATGGACGTATCTAAAAACATTCTGATAACAGGTGGGACCGGACTCCTGGGAACACGGTTGACCAAAATCCTCCAAGGCCTTTCCAAAAATGTTTACCATTTAAGTCGTGCTGCAAAGGGCGAGAAGAGTTTTACGTGGGACCCTGCTAATCAAAAAATGGACGCTGATGCGCTGAAAGACGCTGACACAATCATCCATCTTGCAGGCGCGAATGTCGGAGAAAAGCGATGGACAGAAAAACGCAAGGAGGAAATTCTGAAAAGTCGAACCGAGTCCACGCGATTGCTATACGATGAACTGAAGAACAGGGAGCATTCGGTCAAACATTTTATTTCGGCATCTGCTATCGGCTATTATGGATTCGATAATGAGCAGAAGTGGTATCATGAAGATAGCGAGGCAGGTACTGATTTCCTTGCGCAGGTAACGCGTGCCTGGGAGCAGGAAGTGGATAGAATCGAGGAACTTGGCATACGTGTCGTAAAAATCAGGATTGGGATAGTATTGAGCGATGAGGGTGGTGCTTTAAAGGAGATTGCAAATCCAGTAAAGAACTTTGTGGGAGGTCCGCTTGGAGCTGGCACACAGCCCGTGAGTTGGATTCACATTGACGATGTGTGTGGGATTTTCGTGAAGGCTGTCGATGACACTTCAATGAGAGGTGCTTACAACGCTGTCGCACCGAATCCGGTTAATAACAGAACGCTAACAAAAGCAATAGCCCAGACGTTAGGTAGGCCGATGGTTATGCCTCCTGTCCCCGCATTCGTTTTGAAATTGATCATCGGGCAGATGGCGGAGATTGTTGTGAAAGGCAGCAAAGTCTCTGCGAAGAAGGTTACCGCTGCCGGCTACCAGTTTAAGTTCCCGCTGGTGCAAGATGCCGTGAACGACTTGTTAAAGAAATAGGTCAGTAGCTACCGTGATATTTCCGTAAGCCCCATTCGGCTGTCATCAGCAGCAGCAACAGGAAAAATACCCACTTGAGATTGATAATGGAGTCGTATGTTTCTTCCGTGTGAATCAAACTCTTCGCTTCCGTTCGCTGGAGATATCCCTGTAAATCTTGAATATCGCTGGCCTTGAAGAATTTTCCGCCCGTACCTGAGGAAAGTTTTCGGAGAAGATCAAAATCGGCAGTGAGGTTTTGTAACTCTGCCTGGCGCTCAACTACTGCAAACTCGCCACGGACTTCTTCCATCTTGCCATTAAGTTGCGTTCGTGATTTGTAGCGATAGACCCCCTCGTTCAAGCCTCCAATCTGGTAGCGGGAATTTCCGGGGCTTGTCACGTATGTATATTCGGTTTTTTTTCCACTCTGTTCCGTTACTTCAATCTCAATGGTGTTTCCATACACGGGTTCGAAGATGTCGTTGTAGACCTGGCTTTCAAAGACAATAGGCTCCGTATTGGAAAACTCCTGTTGAACAGGATAGCTTCTGAATTTACGCTTGTCATCCGTTGTCGTGAGAAACTGCACGAGCTTGCCGAACACTTCATCGAACGCAATCGTGTTTTCCGTTCTGTCAAATTCATTAAGTCTCCAGCGCCACAATCCTTCACCAAGCATGAAGGCGATCTTCTTCGTGTCCTGCACATCCACTGACAGGAGTGGTTTCTCTGTAGGCACACTTCCTACCTTTTGAAGCAAGAGGGGCGTTGCACTTGCCGGAATCTGAACTTTGCCATAGTGTACACTGACGGGTGGATAGCTGGCAACAAGGCTGTTGGTCTCGGGTGAAATGGCAAAATTCGAGAAGGCCGAATTGGTTACGGGTGTTACTTCATCAAAATCGCGCGGTGCGTTTTCAAACTTTAGCGGCATGTTCTGCCGTGCCATCAATGGAATGTCAGATTGCTGGCCAAGTATAAAGAACAGTGATGTCTTGCTGCGTGCGAACGTTTGGAACAGCGGTGTTGTCTTGCCACGCAAGTCTGGTGCCTGGTGGAAAATCGCAAGGTCAATGTCTTCGGGTCGAAGCGCGCTTGCCTGTTGCTCCGTCACACCTGGGATATGAAGCAAAAATTCATAGTTCGAGTTCTGCTCCACTACTTCACGTAATGCTTTGATATCAGGATGCGGTGCTGCAGCGACAACAAGAATTTTTTTCTTTCCTTCGACAACTTCAACAAACACGGAACCGCGATTATTTCTCCGATTGAATTCATTCGGATTTACCTCAACCTCGATATCATACTTTTGAATTCCCTGCTCATCGGCAACGGGTTGGAAATCAAAGGTCATCATCTGATCGCCTGTTGAGTTCTTCGTTTGTTTGTTCAGGAGCCTGCCGCGTTTATACAACGACACGGTTATCGGCTGGGAGGGAAGATTCTTCACCTGAACTTCAGCGCGCAGTGGAAATTTGTTCCCCTGGTATGCAATTTTGTTGTAGGCAATATTCCGAATCGAAATATCGGATCGCACCGTTGTATCTCCGACACCAAGTGTATGGACAGGAAAATTGTACGTGGAATATAACGGTGAAAGCCCGGAATTGAATAAGCCGTCCGACACTAACAACACGCCCGCGACATTCTTTCCTTCGTAACGATTGCTGATTCGTTTCAGTGCATTGTTCAGATCCGAAGATGATGCTGAGAATGAAAAATCTTTGACATCCTGTCCAGCCAAATTCTGAATCGATGTTTCGTAACCCTGCTCAGTTAATCTGGAAGCAGTCTGCTTTAACGATTCTTCAAGTGATGCAAGTCTGGTGGTATCCGTTGCTTCCCTGACGGAACCACTGTTGTCCTGAACAATTATAAAGACAGGCTTTTCGAACAGATTGTTGATCTGTTTGACGATGGGTCCTAATAAGAGGAAAGCAATAAATGTAGCAACGACCGCGCGTATGCCGAACAAAACCCAGTTCATGGTTTTGCTCCAGGGCTGTTTCATCCGCAGGTATTGAATGGATGCGTATGCCAATCCTGCGATTACACAGAGGATGATAAACTCAGGTGCTGATTCAAAAATGATACGCTTCATCTGCTGCTGTAACTTCTAATAGCCATATTTCTCTTTCCACAAACTACGAAGATATTTTCTTAACTCTTCCTCTCGAGCATTATTTCCCGGATCGTAGAATTTTCTTCCTGCGAGTTTATCCGGAAGGAATTCTGCGTTCACAAAATTGCCCTCATAACTGTGCGCATACTGATACCCTTTTCCATACCCCAAATTTTTCATCAGCTTCGTTGGGGCATTGCGGATTGACAAAGGGACAGGTAGGTCACCCGTTTCATGAACGGCACTCAACGCATCTTCAATCGCCATATAACTTGCATTGCTTTTAGCGGATGAGGCCAGGTATACCGCACATTGGGAGAGAATGATGCGCGCTTCCGGGTAGCCGATCACATCCACCGCTTGAAATGTGCTTGTGGCGATGACCAATGCAGTAGGGTTTGCGTTGCCAATGTCCTCCGATGCAAGAATTAACATTCTGCGAGCAATAAACTTCACGTCCTCACCACCTTCAATCATGCGTGCCAGGTAGTATACGGCTGCATTAGGATCACTGCCGCGGATGGATTTTATAAAAGCAGAAATAATATCATAATGCTGTTCTCCACTCTTGTCATAAATGGCAATGTGCTTTTGTGCTACTTCCATCACCAGGTCATCCGTTATTGCAAAATCACCCGGCACGGAATCGGCAAGAAGTTCAACGAGGTTCAATAATTTTCTGCCATCGCCTCCGGAGATATTCAATAACGCCTCATGTTCTTTTATCTCGATCTTTCGCTTCTTTAAATCTTCGTCACGGGAAAGCGCCTGATCCACTAGCGCCAGTAATTCCTCTTCACCAAGTGCTTTCAATGTATAAACCTGTGATCGCGACAGCAGGGCTGAGTTTACTTCGAAGGATGGATTCTCAGTCGTAGCTCCGATGAGCGTAATGATACCTTTCTCAACTGCACCCAACAGGGCATCTTGCTGCGATTTGTTGAAACGATGAATTTCATCGATAAACAGAATTGATCGCGGAGAATGCTTTGCTTTTTCAATGACCTCCCGAACTTCTTTTACGCCTGAGCTTACTGCACTCAGTGTATAAAAGGGTTTCTTCACTTCATTGGCAATGATGTTTGCGACTGTAGTTTTTCCCACCCCCGGAGGTCCCCACAGGATCATCGAAGGAATATTTCCGGATTGTATCGCCTTCCGAATAACTCCTGATTGCCCGGTAAGGTGCTCCTGTCCGATCAGTTCATCGAGTTTAGCAGGTCGCATGCGTTCGGCTAATGGAGGTCGGGAATTGAGTAACACGAATATTTTTTTGGACTCCAAATTAACGAATTGAATACACGAACGGTATACCGCTAAAACCCTTATCGCGGAAAAAATTCACGCTGCACAAGCCAAAAAGCCGGTTAAGCAAATTTTGGCTTGGATATTTTGTATTAAACGCTAATTATGCATTGGCAAACCCCACACCAGAAACTCCTTCCGGAGGTTTCTCATTGTATTTTTAATCGTCTGTAACATTAAAGCATGAAGATTTCATACTTTATTCTTTTTGGATTTTTTATCATTCTCCTCCTGTTTTCGATCACCACGTGGATCAATTTCAAGCAGACAGAGCGCGTGAATGAGAATAACGAGTTCTATTCGCGCTCGACTACTACTGTACGAAACAGCAACCGTTTTCAACGCAATATTCTCAACATGGTAAGTGGATTACGCGGGTATCTGTTTACCGGTGAGGATTATTTTATTCAGGCGTATGATTCAGCCGCCATGGAAAATGAAAATATATTGCACGAGCTGTCCATACTAGTTCCAGCTAGTTCTGTGCAAGGTAAGACGCTTAAAGAAATTCAAACATTGAATTCCAGATGGATCAACGAATATGGCGAACCCCTAAAGAACGCGAAACGGCTTGCCGTGTCTTCCGACAGCAGCCTCGGTGCTTTCAATAAATTGTATCGCGATAAACTTTTAAATATTGAAGAACGAAGCATTAACCGTGCGCTGCAAGCGAAGTTTCGTGATTTCGCTAATTACGAATATGACCTTCGTGAACAGCGAAGAGTAACGCTTACAGAGTCTATAACACAGACCAGGCGAATATCATTCTACCTTACTACACTCTCCATTATCCTTGGTCTGGCGATTGCTATCTACCTCGCTTATCGTATTTCCAATCGCATTATGCAAATGGTAAAAATGGCTAACGACATCGCTGCTGGTAATTATGGCACATATGCTGTGAGTTCTGGTAAAGATGAACTCAGCCTGCTTGCTCAGGCATTGAATCATATGTCAACGGTACTGGCTGAAAATATTAGTTTGCTTAAGCGCAAGAACGAAGAACTGGATCAGTTTGCGCATATCGTTTCGCATGATTTGAAAGCCCCGCTTCGAGGGATCGACAATGTGGTGACCTGGATTGAAGAAGACCATAGTGACGAACTGTCTCCCAAAGTCAGAGAATATATCAACCTCATCCGCGGACGGCTGGTGCGATCTGAAAATCTTATTCGTGGAATTTTATCGTACGCACGTGTTGGGCGGGAACAACCCGAAAAAGAAGCGACCGACCTGAATCAGTTTTTTGTAGATGTGCTAGAGAACATGCCTGTGAGACCAGGAATTGAAATCCAAGTTCCTAAGAAACTGCCAGTGATTGTGACGGAACGTATCCCTTTGCAACAAGTATTATCAAACCTGATCGGAAATGCGTTGAAGTACCATGATAAGGCCATTGGTAAAATTGCCATTGGATTTAGTGATGAGAAGACTCACTATGAATTTATAGTTTCAGATGATGGGCCGGGAATTTCACAGCAATATTATGACAAGATTTTTATGATCTTTCAGACGCTCCATGAGCGCGACACCATCGAGAGTACGGGGGTTGGTCTGGCCATTGTCAAAAAAATTCTGGACGACCGAAAGCAAACAATAACCTTAACATCATCGCCCGGCACCGGAGCTACTTTTCGGTTCACCTGGCCAAAATAACTTGTATGGACAAAGTGATAAATATATTAATGGTTGAGGATGACAGTCTCGATGTTCGGGATGCGCAGCGCACACTTGACAAAATGAATGTGCTTTATAAAATGCAGGTGGCGCGTAACGGAGAAGAGGCCCTGGCTTATCTCAAAGACGGAGCGGATAATCCTGGATATATGCGACCGGATATTGTGCTGCTTGATCTGAACATGCCTAAAATGAATGGAGCAGAGTTTCTGCAGGCGATCCGAACAAGTGATCAACTTAAAGACCTAAAAGTGTTTGTGATTACGACCTCAGATGAAAAGGAGGACAGGCAAAAGGTGAAGGACCTTGGTGTCTCCGGCTATATTGTAAAGCCCTTGAAGTTCAACAATCCATCATCCATTGACTCGTTCAACCTGATGATTGACATTATGAACATCAAGAACAGGATCTAAGCCTGCCAGCTCTGCGACACAAAATGCGCCTGGAGGCCGCTAATAGCCGCGTCTCTTTCTTTCATAAAAGTCGCATTTCAATCGCAGACTTCGGTGCAAACGTGTATGTCAAAGCATGCTCAGCTGAACATCACTTACCAGTACTTCTTTTGGTACGAGGTAGTTTCTTTTGCTGTTTACCTCGCAGCATAAGACTCGCGTTCGCTTTGTCTTTCCTTTCTTGAAATACCGACCCTGAAAATTAAAGATACTCCCCTCAGGGATCTCTGAGAGAGCTGTATACTGGTCTGCGTTCTTGTCAAACGATCGCAAGGCTTTTGTGAGGTCTGCATCAGCAAAGGAGCTGGCTTTAGGGTTAGCCATATGACTGACAAGCAGGGGTAATATTTGATCGGGAAAAACTTCTTTTCGCAGCATGGGTTCCATAAGCCGTTTGAATGCATTTTTCCACTCCTCACCGTGCGGGTCTACTTTGTTTCCATATTTCAGGTGCACATAGAGATGAGCTACCTCGTGGATATAAACAACTAGAAATAGATAGGGATTAAGGTCGCCATTGAGTGTGATGATTGGTCGTGCTTTGCTGTTTTTACTCGTAAAGTCCCCCACTTTCGTTTGCCGCGATTTCGTAAGCTTCAGATCGAAGGGTGCGCTTTGCCAGAGCGTCCAGCAGTAGGGGAGCGCGGGAGGAGGAAGATGTTTAAACAGGATCTGATGAACTTTCTCTGAATTCATAAGGCAATAAAAAAAGGCTTTAGCAATCTAAAGCCTTCCCGGGAAAACAATCTTTTTCTTCGATTGATTACTGTGCAGCTGTAGTATCAGTTGCAGTAGTGTCAGCTGAAGTAGTGTCAGCTTCAACAGCAGGAGATTCTGTAGCTGTTGTATCAGCGCTTCCAGCTTCTTCTTTAGCGCCACCACCACATGCTACAAATGCAAATGCAAAGCCGCATACCATTAACAATGCGATCAGTTTTTTCATAGTTTACAGGTTTTTAAAATTCATCGCAAATATACTAGGATTGGCTGATTCAAGTGAACCGGGTAAGAAAATTTTATTTTTTTCTGAAGATTAGCCTCACGGGAACCCCCTCAAAGTCAAAATTCGCCCTGATTTTGTTCTCAAGGAATCGCTGATAGGACTCCTGAACATACTGCGGCAGGTTACAGAAAAATGCAAACGATGGAAATCGCGCGTTGATCTGGGTGACGTATTTTATTTGTATGAGCTTCCCCTTCATAGCCGGTGGCGGATAATGGGCTATCTCCGGAAGCAGCGCATCGTTTAATTTTGAAGTAGGAATCTTCTTGGTCTTGTTCTCATACACTTCAACCGCCTTTTCCATCACCTGAAAGATTCGCTGTTTGTTTATAACGGAAGTAAAAATGATCGGGAGGTAATCTATGGGCGCAAGGCCTTCCATGATTTCCTTCTTGATCTTATCTGCCGTTTTTGAATCTTTTTCGATCAGATCCCATTTGTTGACCATGATAACAACGCCCTTGCCCTGCCGGGTCGCGAGGCTAATCAGGTTGACATCCTGAGATTCCATGCCTCGTTCAGCATCGATCACGATAATACAAACATCGCTTTCCTCCAACGTACGCAACGACCTCAGTACGGAATAGAACTCAATATCCTCTTTCACCTTACTTTTCTTCCGAACTCCTGCCGTATCTACGAGTATGAAATTCTTCCCGTACATTTTGTAATAGGAGTGAATGGCATCACGGGTAGTGCCGGCTTCATCGGTCACAATACTTCGTTCCGTGCCTAACAAAGCATTAAGCAGAGACGACTTCCCAACATTTGGTCGACCAAGAATAGCAATCTTCGGGATGCCAGCATCAGGATCTTCCACACCTTCTGTGTCGAATGTTTGTACAAGTGCATCCAGAAGTTCTCCGGTACCACTTCCGTTTTCGGCAGAGATGGGAAATACTTCTGCATCCAGGGCGAGCTCATAGAATTCATTGGCCTGCATAGCTTTCTCGGTTGTGTCTGCTTTATTCGCTGCGATAAATACTGGTTTCTTCGAAGTTCTGATAATATTGGCAAATTCCTTGTCGAATCCAGTCATTCCATCTTTGCAGTCGACCATGAAGATGATAGCTGATGCTTCATCTACAGCTAACTGTACCTGCCTTCGGATTTGAGACTCGAACTTGTCTTCCGACCCCACCACATAGCCCCCGGTATCGATCACCGTAAAAAATTTTCCAACCCATTCGGCATAGCCATAATGACGGTCACGGGTAACACCGGGCATATTATCCATGATGGCCTGGCGCTTTTCAATCAGGCGATTGAAAAACGTTGATTTGCCCACGTTGGGTCTTCCTACTATTGCGACTATGTTAGCCATTTGCAGATATCGTTAATTATTCCTGGAGGTATCCGAACTGGCGGAGTTTGTTCCTTTCCTTTCGCCAATTGTCAGCCACCTTCACATGTGTTTCTAAAAATATTTTCTTTCCGAAAAAAGATTCCATGTCCTTGCGCGCCTCCGTTCCAACTTTTTTCAGTGAACTGCCTCCTTTGCCGATGATAATTCCCTTCTGCGTATCTCGTTCTACATAAATTTCTGCGCTGATGCGGATAATATCAGGCTGATCTTTAAAAGAGTTGATCACCACTTCGGCACTATAAGGAATCTCTTCGGAGTAGTTCAGAAAAATTTTTTCCCGGATGATTTCCGATGCAAAGAATCTCTCAGTCCGATCGGTGAACTCATCTTGCGGAAAGAAAGGCGGATGAATTGGCAGGATGGCTTTGATTCGATCGAGGATCTTATCAACATTCTCGCCTGACTTGGCAGAGACCGGCAGGATTTCCTTTACATTCGGCAACTGTTCCTTCCAATAAGCGATCTTGTCATCAACCTGTGACCCCTTTGCCATGTCAATTTTATTGATCAGCAAAAGGATGGGGGTCTGGATTCGCAGGAAACGTTCGAACAGGTCTTGTTCGAACTTATCGTTTAGCTCGACAACCACTAGAATGACGTCCGCATCTTCGAGAGACACTTTCACAAAAGACATCATCGCCTGATGAAGCGAATACTTCGGTTCGAGGATTCCTGGAGTATCTGAATATACAACTTGATAATCGTCACCATTAAGGATTCCCATTATCCGGTGACGGGTAGTTTGTGCCTTCGATGTTATGATAGAAACATTCTCGCCCACCAACTTATTCATAAGCGAGGATTTACCAACGTTGGGTTTACCAACAATGCTTACAAAGCCCGCTTTGAATTCTTTGTGTTCCATGAACGAATTTATTTCAGCCGTACAATGAAGTTACGCTGTTTTCACTATTAGATGTCGCCTTACTTCACCCTGGCCTCGAAATTACTTGTGTTCACCGGCTGATAGATTCGAGCCTGCGGCAAAGGCAACAAAAGAAAAAAGCAACACTTTCGTGCTGCTCTCTAAGTAGCGGGGACAAGACTCGAACTTGTGACCTTTGGGTTATGAGCCCAACGAGCTACCAACTGCTCCACCCCGCGATATATCTTTGATAACTTCTTTATCTACGAGTATTAACTACAATATGTAATTAAGAGTTTCAACCTCTGGCCGGAAATGCTATGGTATTAGTCCAATGTGCCTTCCTTGGTCAAAAGGGAGGACAAAAGTAGAACCTTCGTTGATAAAAACCAAATATGGTAGTACATGGAGCGAATTTATTTATCCTGAGTGAGCTTGTCACGAGCTACTTCTTTCTTACTCGGAACCAAGTTACCGCGCTGTTGGCCGCAATGCCCACTTGGTAAACACCTGGCACAAGGTTGCTAAAGTCTATCGTGGCGCTTGCCGGAGCCGAGTATATTGTTCGTCCGGTTACATCACGAATGATGACTTTCGAATCTTCGCTTAAACTTATGCCATCGAGAAACAACGTGTTAGTTACGGGATTAGGATAGGGGGCTGCCGCAGTTTGTCGGTCCAGCATAACTACTTCGGAGAAGGATTCACTGCCGTCAAAATCAGTTTGCTTAAGCCGATAATACGATCGACCGGGAAGTGGTTCAGTGTCCAGCCAGCGATAGTTTCTCGGTGAATTGCTGGTGCCCGCGCCATCTATCGTTGCCAAGGCAATAAAGTCGTTGCCCACAAGACGTTCAATTGTGAAATAATCATTGTTATGTTCTGTTGCCGTAGTCCAACTGACTTCAGCACTGGTCTCGACTTGTATCACACTGAACGAAGAAAGGTTGATCGGCAAGATATTGACCGCATCTATCGATCCAAGCGTAAGTGAGTGCGATGCAACGTTAGGAAGTGCAGAGGCCGCCAACAAGTATCCATTAGTTCCGTCAGCTGCCGGGACATCATTAAAGGCTGCTGCACCCAAGTTATCCCATTGCGTCCCAGACCAACGGGCGACTCTTAGGAAGCTTGCGTTAGTGATGTAATTCAATCTGCAGTAAGGACTGTTCCAATACAGCGTGACTGTAGGATTATCCGAGCCGACAAGGCGGTCCAACGTCCAATGTTCACAGTCGCTTACTTTTTGTAGGGTGACATCCCGACTTACCCCGAGGCCATGATCAACTGCAAGATATCGGGCTGCAAATTCTGCCGCAATATCAGATGGGGCGGTCATAGCCAACGGGTGATAAAACCCGCCATCTCCGATTGGAAATGTGAACGCAGCTTTGCCTGTCTTTCTTACCGGACCGTCTATAAAACTGGCATCTTTTGCATTTGACGCACTTGCAGACGCGGTAAAGCTAACGTAATTCGAACTGCTGCTTGAAGTAATAATTCCTGAGTTTAGATCCAATGCGCCAGATATTACGATGGGTGTGTTTAATGTCAGGCCGTTAGAATTCTTCATGGTGACATTTCCGAAAGAAGGAATGCTAGTCTGGCTGCTTAGTGTTTGGGTTGATGTTCCTTCGAATGATGCTGTTCCCCCTCCGAAGCCTAAACGTATGTTCGCCCCAGAAGCCGCTTGGGTAAAGGCCACATTGCCCAGAAAATATGTCGTACCTGTATGCGCGATCATGAAGGAGGATGCGTCTTGCTGACTGTTAAAAGTGACATTTCCTGTGAAGACATCACCCGTGGTGCCACCGAGTACCATAGTGGCCCGACCGCGGTTATCGATTAGCGTAGTGTTTTCAAACGTATTGCCGCCATCCCACGTGAATAAGAAGCTTGGTGGGGGGTCAAAGGTATCAGATCCACTCCCGACTGTTTTTGTCAGGGTGTTCACTGAGCCTTTAAATGTTGAGCCGCTGATATAGGGATTAGAGGCCGAAAATGTAACATTTCCATTGAATGTGCTGTTCCTGATTAGGAAACGCAAGGTGGTCACAGAAGCTTCGGAGGATGGTACATTGGGTATCCGTAGGTTAATAGATTGAGCGGTATTTCCCAATTGCGTAAAATTATTGAGGATAAGATCGCCATAGTGAAAGTCATTTGGTTTCGTTGTACGATCTTGATCAAATGAGTTTGACCCACCGAGTTCGGTGATGGTAAAACCACTTGCAAGCGTACTTAATCCTCCGGCTGGTGGTGCTGCGGGCAACACTGGTTGACCGAAACTGATCCATGCATTGTTAGCAACATTGCCTAGTATGACAGAGGATAGTCCGGGAGTATTGTCCGTTCTCACCCTAATGTTATTATTATATGACGTGGTGGTGCCCAAGCCGTATGACATCTCAATTTTACAGTTCTGATTGGTGCCATCTAGACTCAACCTTAGCTCACCGTTAAAGGTGTCACCAGCAGCTGCAGCCATTCGGAATGTTGCATTCATTTCATTACTGATGGTGGTTAAGCCGTGAAAAACGTTTCCACCATTGCTGATGCTGTTTGCAGGCGTGGCCGTAGAACTCATGGTGAAGCTTGCAGTGCTGCTATAGGTGCTTCCATTTAGAAGAATTGAATGAGCAGTTACAGTAACAGGCCCACCGAACGTTGTCAGTGCCCCCCCCGTAAAAACCCCTGTTGCAGTTGTGAGCGTAGCAACGAGGTTAACACCTGCACCGGTACTCGTTCCGTTAAATGTTACCGCTCCGGTTGTGTTGAACGTCAGGTTTCCTGTGCCCAAAGTACTCCCTATTGAGCCAGACGTAAATGAGTTGTTACCCCCCGCCTGAATGTTCAAGTTGTGGGCCTTGAGGTTTATGCTTCCTGTAAAGCCACTGACAACCATTCTCGCAACCGTCACATCGCCATTGAGTTGACACGCAATATTCGAAGTACCATCGAAAATTGCTGGTTCGGTTGCAAGGGGAGGAGCTCCGGTAGACCAATTGAACCCATCTTCCCAATTCTTAGGTCCTGGCGCAACTGCGACCCACACTTGGGCAAACATGGAGGTTGACGCGCACGTCAATAAAATCACACAAAAGAGTTTCATAAAATCATTTTGATCGTTGCCCAAACGTGCCATCGTTTAAAAACACGTTGCGACATCAATTCAAGCATGAAGTTGGATGATTTGCTTCGGAAGAATTATCTCGTGGAGTTCAATGTATGTGACAGGAAGTCTAAAATCCCCTAGATGCAAGAGACGATTTCAAAGTCTTTTGGGAAATTTTTATTAAGGAACTGTAAGATTTCTGAATTAAGGGCTTACTTGAAAACGTGTGAAACAGACACAACACCCCAAATCCAGAATATGAATGTGCATGTAATGGATAATGTAAAAATGAGAATGAAGAGAGCGATTGTTTCGCGTTTCGAGTTCAATTCAATCTCCGCATAATCATCCCATTCACCACCTCAAAAAAATTATGGGGTTGCATGGTGCGCCACCGGTCTATCTGCAATGTTCCACCCATATTGATATAATGATCGACATGATATTTTTTGAATTCATCCTGAACGAAATCAGGAAAAGAAACTGCGGCAATCCATCCGTCTTCTACGTCTTCAAACCACTCTTCGTAATAAGAGTCATCTGAGCCGTGAAAATTCATAATATTTTCACCGATAAGAATAAATTTGGTGATGCCTTCTTTCAACAGCGGCTCGACAATGTTGCGCTTGAGCTCCATGATGTCGTTGTTGATCGCATCGTTCCATTCACCAATGAATTCGATTACCGTATAACCGAGATCGTAATCGGTGTAAAGAATTTTTATGTAGAGTGTTTCCGAGCCCATGTAATCCCAGGCCGGATCGATGTAGTAGCCGTAAATCGTTTCGGAATATTGATCGTGATTTTATTGCTTACCGAAGAACGGTGAGCGATCATCTTGCGCGGAGTCGTAATATTTCAGCCAGTTGTAATATGGTTCAATTTCGTGCATGTCCTTTTCGGCTATCGACAGCCTTACGAACAGAACCATGTTGCTTCAGTAATTGTTCGGCTTCGGCTTCAGAAATTGCGAGTTCATCCATCACCATTTTTGTGCCGCGGTTAACCAGCTTTTTATTGGTCAGCTGCATGTCAACCATCTTGTTGCCTTTCACTCTTCCCAACCGGATCATTGCTGAGGTGGAAATCATGTTAAGGATAAGTTTCTGAGCGGTGCCCGATTTCATACGCGTGCTACCGGTGACGAACTCGGGTCCGGCAATCACTTCAATTGGAAAATCGGAATGTTTTGCAACTTCCGTTGGACTGTTGCAAGCAATGCATCCCGTAGTGATCCCATTCTTTCGTGCCATCTCCAATCCACCGACAACATACGGTGTGCGGCCGGAAGCAGCAATTCCTACAAGGACATCGCGCGTGTTGATATTGTAGATCTGAAGATCGACCCATGCCTGATTGCGATCGTCTTCTGCATTTTCTACGGCCTTGCGAATAGCAGCATCTCCTCCGGCAATAATTCCAATTACATGGCCATGGGGAACGCCAAACGTTGGAGGAATTTCGGAAGCGTCTACAACGCCCAGCCTACCGCTCGTGCCCGCACCGATGTAGAACAAACGACCACCTTCTTTCATCTTCGCTACGATCGCGTCCACTAACTTCTCGATCTGTGGAATCACTTTTTCAACCGCATTGGGCACGTTCTTATCTTCCCTGTTGATGTTAACCAACAAGTCGTGCGTGCTCATTTTTTCTAAGTCGTTATAATTGGAAGAAGCTTCAGTAGTTGTCATTTCGTAAGGCTTGTCGAAAGCCAGCTCTTGATGATGTAATTATTTTCCCTGGTGATAAAGTGTCAGTCCTGCGATCGGGCCTTCAAGTATATTCTTTACCGTGATGCCTTTGTCATTCGCAACCTGGCGCAAAATATCGCTGAAGTAAAACGCAATCGAACCGGTGAAATGAACTTTCAGGTTCTGATAGTTGTCATACTTCATCACGTTGTTTTCGTAGAATTCTTCGAAGCTGTCGTAAATGAGCTTGTAGCAATACTTATCATCAAGATGCTGAAAGATAAACTTCGCGAAGCTGGCGAGAAAAGCACTTGGTTTTTCCTGCTGATACACTTTCTCAAGAAACTCTTCACGACTTAACGGAAAGCGCTGATGAAATTGTGCCGCGAGTTTTTCTGGCATCTTCTTCCGGAGATAATCCACGAGAAATTTCTTTCCGATGTTTGCGCCAGATCCTTCATCCGCTAGAATCCATCCGAGATTTGCAACGTTATCGATGATCTTGCTGCCATCGTACAAACATGAGTTTGATCCTGTGCCCATGATGCAGGCTATTCCGGGCTCATGTCCGCAAAGTGCGCGCGCTGCTGCGAGGAGGTCCCAGCCTATTTCTATATGCGCCTCCGGAAAAAATTCCAGGAAAGCGCTTTTAATGGTCAGTTGATTTTTTACGGATGAGACGCCAGCTCCGTAGAAGAAAATCTTGTCGACATTATCATGGATCTGCGGGATGAGAATCTCCTGAACGTTCTTCTTAAGGTCTTCGATGGGTTGGTAATAGGGATTAAATCCAGGGCCACTTGCCTGTCCGATCTTACCGTCTTTTTGAATGATTCTCCAATCAGTTTTGGATCCTCCGCTATCGGCTATTAAAATCATGCTGAACGAATGAGTATTGGCGTCTAAAGGTACGCAAAGCTATAACTTGAATTCAATAAAAAAACACCTGCTGCCAGGTGTGTCTGTGTGTTTTTTAAAAATCAGATCAACTTACCGATCACCTTGAACTTATCGAAGACTTTGTCGGTGTGCGGAGCGTCTTTTAGTTCATCCGTTAGGTCCTGGCCGGCCCAGTGTTCATAGTGTTTGCCAGTTTTCCAAAGACGAGACGAGGTTACATCGTAGACAATGCCACGAAGCGCCACCCAGACTTCCGGTTTGTCCTGGCCATTTCGCAGGGCTAATTGTGCTTTCGTTATGGTTTGCAGGTCTGTCAACGCGCTGCGATGTGGTTATAATCCTTAACGATCGTTCGGAGAAACTCAGCAGGAGGTAAGTCCGTCTGAATCCCGAGCATGGTCTTGATCTTGTCCGTTACAAGTATGACCGGCTGTTCGTTTTCGAATTGAGTGAGCGCATCCAAAGCGCGCTGTATCAACTCGATGTCACGGCTTTCAAGTTGAACAACCTGCGGGAAGGTTGGCGTGTACGTGTCTTGCGGAGTGATGAAAATTTTGTCGGCCGTGATCTGTTGCTTTTCGATCAGCTTCACGACCGTGGTTCCGGCTACCATGTCACCAATGCGCTGACCTTTTCCGCTTGCCGCGATGACAATCACTGCTAGCGCACCCGAGAGAATGTAAAAGTCAATCAGGCTAAATGCCCAACGTAAAATGTAATCGCCAACAGTAGCCTGTGTTCCATCGAGGCGCACAACCTGGATCTGCATCACACGTTTGCCGGGACTCTGACCGTTCATAAAAATTTCGAAGAGCAGATGGTAGAACAACCACGGTCCTGCGAGAAAGATAACCCATGCCCAGATTGCTTCCATTTCAATGTTGATAAAGAAGCCAATGATGGCTACGATGTAGGCAATCAGGATGATGCGATCCAGTATGTAGGCAAGAATCCTGTCACCAACGCTGGCCACCGGATGTTGAATGAAAACATTCTGGGTTGTCTGTACACTTATAGTTTGCATCCGCTCAAAAATTCGATAACTTTTCGCTCTAAACTAACTACAAATCTCGCAAAATGAAGGTAAACCTCCTGCTCCCGGCTCTTTTGTTTTTGATTTTTTCTTCGTGCGCAAATCTCGAGAAGAAAAACTACGCATCGCTACCGGATGATCAGCTGAAAAAAGTAGCGGATTCACTCGCACAAGAGTTCATTATCACGGATGGTCACGTTGACCTGCCTTACCGACTAAAAGTAAAGCGCTTCAGACTGGAACGCGAGTACATGGGCATTCCGCTGAAAACGGATGAAGGAGATTTTGATTTCGAACGCGCAAAGAAGGGTGGGCTGGATGCTCCTTTCATGTCCATTTATATTCCGTCATCATACCAACAAAAAGAAGATCGTGGAAAAGCGCTTGCTGATTCACTGATTACCATGATCGAGGGAATTGTGACGGCTCATCCTGACAAGTTTGCGTTGGCCAAAACTCCAGATGAAATCAGGGAGAACACCAAATCTGGAAAAATTTCTCTGCCTTTCGGGATGGAAAACGGTGCACCGATCGGTGATGACCTTGCAAACGTAAAATACTTCTTCGATCGTGGCATCCGCTACGTCACGCTGACACATGGAAAGAACAATCAGATCTGCGATTCATCGTATGACACTACAACCATGTGGAATGGCCTGAGCCCTTTCGGGGAAAAGGTCGTAGCAGAAATGAATCGCGTTGGTATCATGGTTGATATTTCCCACGTGTCTGACAGCACATTCTATGACGTGATGAAGATTACGAAGGCACCTGCGATTGCGTCACACTCATCAGCTCGTTATTTCACACCCGGCTTTCACCGCAATATGTCGGACGACATGATCAAAGAACTCGGCAAGAACGGAGGCGTGATCCAGATCAACTTCGGTGCAGCGTTCCTTGACTCCGTTGCCCGGACAAATAATGACCTGCGCGATTCACTTGAAAGTTTGCTGGAATCGAAGAAGCT
>DASWTM010000146.1:0-23909 GCA_036402115.1 Chryseosolibacter sp. | reverse complement strand
ATCATGATCACCGCGTGTGACGATGACGAGAATACTTCCACTGAAGTCACCCTGTTAAGTTTCGGCCCGGTGGGAGTGAAGCATGGAGAAACAATTAAATTCATCGGCACCAATCTCGATAACGTTTCAGCTATCGTTTTGCAGCCAGGCATCGAAGTGTCTTCAGCGAGCTTTTCCTCTCAATCGCCAGGCCTTATTGAATTGGTAGTACCGCAGGCTGCAGAGACTGGAAAGCTTATGCTCAAAACACCAGCGGGTGACATCGAGACAAAAACTGTCCTTGATCTGGAAGTTCCGGTTGAAATCACAGCGATGTCTGGTGAAGTTAAGCCTGGGCAAAACCTGACGATCACCGGTAATTTTCTGAACTGGGTTGAGCAGGTCGAATTCGCAGACGGACTTGTGGTGACGGAATTTGTCAGTCAATCCCTGAACGAATTGGTTGTCACTGTTCCGATGGAAGCGGAGTCGGGGTTCGTCACATTCTTTACCACCGGCACGGAGCCGTTGAAGTTTTCATCAGCAGAAAGGCTAACCGTGTCGCTACCATCTGTTACAGAATTGAATCCTGCCTCAGTCGAACATACGAAGAATTTGACACTCACTGGGACGAACCTTGATCTGGTGACTTCGATTGTGTTTAGCGGAGGTACCGAGGTTTCGACCTTTGTGGAAAAAACGGAGAATAAGATTGTCGTTACGGTGCCAGCAACGGCATTAAAAGGGAAACTGACGTTGAAGCAGGCCTCGCCCGTTAGCGTAACTACTACCGGGGAACTACTCATCACCCTGCCAGCGGCAACCGACCTCCAGCCAAAACCTGCCGCACCCGGTACTGACAACATCACGATTACCGGAACGAATTTAAATCTTGTTGCAAAGCTAACGTTCACCGGTAAAAACGGTCCGATCGAAATTTTAGCTAAAGATTTCACGACACATTCTGCGCAAACAATTGTGTTTGCACTTCCAGCCGATGCAGACAATGGAAGTGTGTCGTACACCACCGTACACAACTACTCAAGTCCGCTTGGAGTGTCGATTGCGATTCCAGGCGCAGGCCCTCCTCCACTTGACTATTACATTTACAAAGACGGGTTGCAGAATGGATGGTCAGAGTGGGGTGGCTGGGGACATACTACAAAAGATTTCAACAGCACGGATGAAGTGTTTGCTGGAACGAAGGCAATCAAAATGACTTTCAATGATCAATATGGAGCAGTCCAAATCGGGTCACCATCAGCAACTGTGTTTTCCGGTTATACAAAACTCACGTTCCGTGTCTATGCGCCAGCAGCACAGAATCTGATCGTGCAGCTGAACGATGCTGCTGATAAGTACTTGAGTATTCCGCAAGGATGGAGCCTTGTCGAGGTAAATATCTCCGAGCTTGCCGGCAATACAAATGTCACCGAACTCAGAATTAAGAACAATAATGCGAATCTTCCCGTGACATTGTATTTCGATGAACTTGGATTGAAGCTATAGATTTTGGGTTACTGATTGATTGAAAAAGGGCCGTTCCAAGGGGATGGCTCTTTTTTTATTTTCTTCGCCATAGCTAGCACTTAAGCCTTAGCTTTAGCTACTAACCTTAGCCAATCCGCCAACATACACCCTCCCTGCGAGCCATGCAATTGGTAATGCTATCACAACCAGACTCCATCCGTACCATGCAGGGGCAATATTCATGTCGATGGTGACGATTGCACCGACTGCACTAAGAACAGTCCCAACGCCACCGAGAATGAGTGAATGCAACATTGGATTTTTCGGTGCCAGCTTCGCGGTAAGGTAGCATCCTATGAAACTGAAAATTGCGCGATACAGAATAACGACCAGGATCAACCCAGCGCCCACGTTGAGGTGGCCGGTAGGTAGTATGCCGATCGCTTCCAGCGTTGCGTCAACAGCGGTGTGTGTCACGCCAATGAAAATTAATCCAGCGAGTACCGCTCCAATGCTTTTTAGTGTGTTCATGTTTTCTTTGTTTTACTATAAAGGTAGGGCGCTGCTATTCCCGTAGCGGGTATAGAAGCGTCAATTAACAGGCTGTTTTGCGACAGACTAACCTGATTACTTTATTAAATTCGCGGCTGGAAAAACCCTTCGGTCAGGCGTACTTCATAAATTTTAGATTCAAATTTTAAATTTAAAATCCTGATTTAAAGACTAGACATTTTTCGCTACCATTGATGGATTTAATTTCTGGAAGATATGGAATACAGACAACTTGGAAATTCAGGTTTGCGCGTGCCGGTGCTTAGCTTCGGAACAGCAACGTTTGGCGGAGGTACCGAATTTTTCAAAGCGTGGGGCAGCACCCAGGTGGAGGAGGCAACGCGGCTCGTCAATCTATGTGTCGATGCAGGTGTTAATTTCTTCGACACTGCAAACGGTTATTCGAAAGGAGGATCGGAAGAAATTCTTGGCAAAGCGATAAAAGGATTACGCGATAAAGTGTTGATCTCCACAAAGGCAACATTTCCATTCACAACAGAGATAAATGATTTCGGATCATCACGCTATAACCTGATCCGCGCCTGTGAGGCAAGTCTTCGCAGACTTAACACAGACTACATTGACGTTTACCATATGCATGGCTTTGATGCCACTACGCCAATAGACGAAACGTTGAAGGTGTTGGATACATTGATTCAAAGCGGCAAAGTCCGGTACATCGCGTGTTCAAATTTTTCAGGTTGGCACCTGATGAAGTCGCTATCAATTTCTGAGCGATACGGCTGGGCAAAGTACGTTGCACATCAGGCTTACTACTCGTTGCTTAACCGCGATTTCGAATGGGAGTTGATGCCACTCGCGATCGATCAGAATGTGGGAACCATTGTTTGGAGTCCGCTGGCGAGCGGGAAACTTACCGGAAAGTACAAGCGTAATCAACCGTTTCCAAAAGATGCACGCGTTGCGCAAGGCGGGAGTCCGGTACTAAATACCACCGCAGATGATGAACGTCTTTATAATATTGTAGATGTGCTTGAAGAGATTGCGAAAGAAACCGGTAAGACGGTGTCGCAGGTTTCCTTAAACTGGCTGCTGCAACGCCCTACTGTCTGCAACATCATTATTGGTGCACGCACGCAACAACAACTCCAGGAAAATCTCGATGCAGTAGGATGGAACCTTACGTTCGATCAAGTGAAAAGGCTAGACGATGCAAGTGCAATTTTGCCGGCTTATCC
Source organism: Chryseosolibacter sp. (assembly GCA_036402115.1). Lineage (GTDB taxonomy): Bacteria > Bacteroidota > Bacteroidia > Cytophagales > Cyclobacteriaceae > Chryseosolibacter. The sequence continues at coordinate 20,709 of DASWTM010000146.1, read as the reverse complement.
TTACTGGCATCAGCGCCAGTTTCCGATGTTGAAAGCGGATCCTCAGCTTTATGTGAGGTATGGAAAAGAAAATGCAGGGTCTGCCACGCAATGATCAACAACTGTTGACTTCAGGTTTCTAAAAAACGTTTGTATCTTTGTTATGAGATTTCACGTATAACACCGCATGTAATAGTCATTCTTTAATAAAAGTACCTACGGGCCTCTCAAGCGGCTGCTTTATTTCTTCACTTTTAAAAGAACGACTATGCTTACACTTCATAGGGTGACATACGTACACCCAAACGGAGATCGGCTTTTTTCTGATCTCGATCTTACAATTAACAAAAACGAAAAAGTTGCGCTCATCGGGAATAACGGTGTGGGAAAATCTACGCTGATGAAAATCATGGCGTGTGAACTTCTTCCTACGACTGGAACCATGCATGCGGAAGCGCCTTCGTATTATCTGCCACAGCTTTCGGGTAATGAGTGGGCTGGTACTGTGGCCGAGGCCTTACGTATTCACGGAAAACTGAACGCGTTGAAGCAAATACTTGATGGGGAAGTCAACGACACAAATTTGAATCTCCTCGCTGGTGATTGGTCAATTGAGGAGCGTTGCGCTGAAAGCTTTTCACGTTGGGGACTAGCCGGGCTGGAGGTCGATATGCAAATGAAAAACTTAAGCGGTGGCGAAAAGACAAAAGTTCTTCTTGCCGGAATTATGATTCATGAACCTGACATCGTATTGCTTGACGAACCAAGTAATCACCTGGATGCGTCTGGCCGACAGATCTTGTATAACTTTATTTCAGCTACGACAAAGACAGTTGTGCTGATCAGCCACGACCGTACGTTGTTAAACCTGGTCGATGTAACTTGCATGCTTGGTAGAGATGGAATCACTCGCTACGGTGGCAATTACGAATTTTATTCCGAACAAAAATCTATTTATGATAGCGCCATAGTTCATGCCCTTAAAAGCAAGGAAAAAGAATTGCGAAAGGCAAGGGAAACGGAACGAGACGCCTTAGAGCGGAAGCAAAAGCTTGATGCGCGTGGAAAGCGTAAACAGCAAAACGCAGGGCTGCCAACCATTATGATGAATACATTTCGCAATAATGCCGAGAAAAGCGCAGCACGCTTAAAGGAAACTCACGTCAGCAAAATCAATGATATCACGCAGCAGGTGCTGGACTTGCGGAGCGAAGCGCCCAATCGTGAAGTGATGAAAATGAATTTTGATAATTCGTCCCTTCAGCCGGGAAAGGTTTTGATCAGCGCCCACGAAGTGAACGTTGGTTTCGGGCCGTCCATGCTGTGGGACGATCCACTTACGTTTCAAATTTTAAGTGGTGAGCGAATAGCAATACAAGGTTGCAATGGCTCAGGCAAAACCACCCTTGTAAATATGATGCTCGGAAACGTATTGCCTTCTGTTGGCACAATCCAACTTACCCAACGCTCTACCGTCTACGTTGACCAGGAGTATTCCATTCTTGACGGGAGTCTATCGGTGTACGACCAGGCGCAAGCGTTCAACGCGAATGGATTGCGTGAGCACGAAATAAAGGTCAGGCTTAATCGCTTTTTATTTCCGAAGGATGCATGGAATAAAAATGTCACGCACCTGAGTGGAGGAGAGAAGATGCGCCTCGTACTCTGTTGCCTGTCGATCGGCACGAAAGCTCCTGATATGATTATTCTCGATGAGCCAACCAACAACCTCGACCTCGAAAGCCTCGAGGTGCTTGCTGGCGCTTTAAACGACTATGACGGTACACTGGTCGTCATTTCGCACGACAAGACGTTCCTTACAGACATACTGATTGGTCGATTCATCAATTTAAAGTAATTGCAATTTGCGCGCTAAGGTGTGATCCAGGCGCATTTCGTATTTTTACACGCTATGAAAATTCAATATTACCTTCTTTCGATTCTTGCGGGTGTTGCTGTTGCGTTTCAAAACGGGGTCAATTCACAACTGCGAACGGACACCAACAATCCAGTGCTTACTGCTTTGATTTCATTTATGGTGGGGACAGTCGCTCTCGTTGTTTTATACTTTGCATTCTTCAGGCAGACACCAACGTTTCCATCGGGTTATTCGTTTTCCTGGTGGAAATTTACCGGAGGACTTCTTGGTGTACTCTATGTTACCGGAGTTGTCATTGCCGCGCCACGAATCGGTGCCGCGAATGCACTGGCCTTCATCGTTGCGGGACAGTTTGTTGCCGCAATCATTATCGATCACTACGGATGGATGAACTTACCAATCAATACAATCTCTGTTTATCGTGTTGTCGGAATTGCGTTGTTGCTGGCGGGGGTGTATCTTATTCAGAAAAGATAGTGTTCGCCTGAGGGTGCGACTAGAACTAGTGGGTGCGACAGCACAGGATTTTTTACCGCAAAGTTCGCAACGGATAACATGTGAAGCTCAACGTGCGTCTAAAGATTTATGTGACTAGATTAAACACCTAGTGTGCCACGAACTAAGATCGCTACGTTGTGCGCAGTCGCGCTAACGCTTGGAAATAGCACGATGGAACTTCATAAATACTTCTGATACATTTAATCCAAGCGCCAGAGGCACCACGACTTGCTCAGCGAACTCAAGTCTGAGAGCTGAGCTTGATTGACTGATGAACACGGTAGAAATTGAGCAAGATGAGACAGGAGACAATAGACGTTGCGGCTTTGCGTTGAAAAGGTAGTTCTGAGACCCTCAGTCCAAGCGTTAGCGCGACTACACTCCACGTTGCGAACTTAAGTCGGGGGGTAAAATTTGAACACAGATGAAAATTGGACAGGTCGGGCAAGATGAGACAGAATAAATAAACGTTGCGGCTTTGAGGTAAAATGTCTTTCGGTCGGATGGCCGATTAAGATTAGGAACTTTTGATTATGACATATAGTTATCTATCCTTTCCGCACTTTATGATTAAACGCAGTTATTTGTTTTTATTGGTGACGATATGCTTCCTGGCATGTGATGATGAAGCACCTGTCGCTACGGCAGAAGAAAAGAAATATTTCGTAGCCGTTGAAGAGCGATCCAATGTATCTGCGCAAACGCTAAAAGCACTGGCGGTTGGATTTGGTCAACCAGACATTGCCGCTTTAATCCAGTACGGTGTCAAAACATACGCACTCACTTATCAAACAACTTATCGGGGAGAACCGATCGAAGCGTCTGGCCTGTTGATGGTTCCAGTAGGGGTTACAGGGGAGGCTCCGTTGCTGAGCGTTCAGCACGGCACCACGTTTATTAAGGACGATGCTCCGTCTGCTGCAGGCGGCTACACCGGAACAGAATTGTTTGCCGCGTCCGGCTACATTTCGCTTATGCCTGACTTTATCGGGTACGGTAAATCCGAATCAGTTTTTCATCCCTATTATGATCGGGAGCATTCCAGCCTTGCGGTAATCGACATGATCAAAGCAGCGAAAGAATTCCTGACGAAAGAAAAGATTGCTTTTAACGACAAACTCTTCCTTGCCGGGTATTCGGAAGGTGGCTATGTGACGCTCGCTGCAGCACAGGAGATCGAAACGAATCCGGAGCATAAACTTTCACTCACGGCTGTTGCAGCAGGAGCGGGTGGCTACGATCTGGGCGAAATGCTTTCAGGACTTTCCACGAATACCTTTTACTCGTATCCAAGCTATCTGGCGTTTGTACTCATGTCATACAATACAACCTATAAGTGGAATAAGCCATTGACGTATTTTTTTCAGCCCACCTACGCGCAGGCCTTGAACACCTATATGAATGGCGAATATGACGGATCTGAAATCAACGAGAAGCTGACAACTGATCTGACGAAGCTTTTTGATCCCGATTTCTATGCTCGGCTAAAGGATCCGAATCAGGAATTGGAGCTGAAAAAAGCGATTGGCGACAATACGATCGGAGGGTGGGCCACTTCGGTACCGATGCGTTTGTATCATGGAACGAAAGATGAAATCATTCCGTATCAGAACTCTGAAGTGACATTAGAAAAGCTCAAGTCGAACGGAGCAACATCCGTGACCTTGACATTAATTCCCAATGGCACGCATGGAAGTAGTTTTATGCCCATGATGCAGGATTTTATTCCATGGTTTCTGTCATTGAAGTGATCGTTGCAGATGAACACCGGCCGCGCAATCTGTGTGGCTTTTTTTTATTTTATGAAATGGCGTAACTTTAATAAAAACCCCGACTATGAAGAAGAACGCTGCCATTGTATTCCTTCTCATTACAACCATCTTGGCGCTTGGTGTCGCTTACCATGAGAATCAAGTTGCCACTGCTTACCGCCTGGAGCTATTGGAGACTGAAATCAAATTAAAAGAAAGTGTTGATCACGCTGATATGCAGCGAAGAATTGCGGAACAGAATCATCGGGAAGCAATCCATCAACACGCCCTTGCAACTCAGGCGTTGGAAGCTGCTGAAAGGAAGCGACCACGCGAAAGAAAAGTGAAATAGTTTCTGACTTGCCGCATCCGGTTGAAATCAGAAACTATCGCTCACAATTTTTAATAAGGCTTTGCTTCGTGGCTCTGCTTTTCTGCCTGTGCTACTCCTTCCCCCGACTTCGTTGAACCAATTGGGCCTTTCGATATGTTTTCAGAAGCTTTTTTCAACCCTTCCGCTACACGCCTTCCATAGTCAGGGTCACACTTCGTAAAATGTTCAACCATCCGATCCTGTATATGCTTTTGCGCAGGAGCAAGGGTATTCACGATATTCTTGATCAATTCATTTCGCTCCCAGTCTTCAAATGCGCGGAAGCGTTCTCCTGCTTGCTGGTAGTCATTTGTGCGCTCTATTTTCTGCCGTACAAGGTTAGCGTTGTAATGGGGTGTGTGGTCTTTGCCAGCCTTCGGTGCTTCTTTCAATCCATTAAGCGAAGATGGCTCGTAGTTTACATGAGGGTTTTGTCCTTTTGCAGCATCAACATAATAAGTCATTTGACCATCGCGCTGATTCGTTGCTACATGTGTTTTAGGTGAGTTAATGGGAAGCTGAAGATAGTTCGGCCCGACTCGATAGCGCTGCGTATCGGAATAGGAGAATGTCCTTCCTTGCAACATTTTGTCATCCGAAAATTCCAACCCATCAACTAATACGCCCGTGCCGAATGCAGCCTGCTCAACTTCCGCAAAATAATTCTCGGGATTTCGATTCAAAGTCATCTTACCCACCGGAATGAACGGAAACTTGTCGGTTGGCCAAATCTTCGTATCATCGAGTGGATCAAAATCGAGTTCAGGATGTTCATCGTCACTCATGATTTGAATGCACAATTCCCATGACGGGAAATTGCCCTGCTTGATTGCCTCGTACAAATCTTCCGTAGCGTGGTTGAAATTTTTTCCCTGGATTTCCTGCGCTTCTTCCTGTGTCAGGTTTTTTATTCCTTGCAATGGCTCCCAGTGATATTTAACAAGCACACCAACGCCATCTTTATTTACCCACTTGTACGTGTTCACACCCGAGCCTTGCATTTGTCGATAGTTAGCCGGAATGCCCCATGGTGAAAAAAGGAAAGTGATCATGTGCATCGCTTCAGGAGTGTTGCTGACGAAATCGAAAATGCGTTCGCCATCCTGGCGATTGGTCACCGGATCAGGCTTAAATGCATGAATCAAATCCGGAAATTTGACGGCATCGCGGATGAAGAATATTTTCAGATTGTTTCCAACCAGATCCCAGTTTCCATCCTCAGTATAGAACTTTACAGCAAAGCCTCGCGGGTCGCGCAATGTTTCCGGTGAATGTCCACCGTGGATAACGGAAGAGAATCGCACAAACACCGGTGTCTGTTTTCCCTTTTGTTGAAAGAGTTTTGCGCGGGTATACTTCGATGCAGGATCATTTCCTACTGTCCCATATGCTTCAAAGACGCCATGAGCACCGGCTCCGCGCGCATGAACAACCCGCTCGGGGATGCGTTCACGGTCAAAGTGTGAGATTTTTTCAATGAACTGATAATTTTCAAGTGTCGCGGGCCCGCGACTACCAACGGTTCTCAAATTTTGATTGTCGGTTACCGGATGACCTTGGCGCGTTGTAAGCGTTTTATTGTCATCAGCGTTTCCATTTTGATTTTTGCCGTTTGATTGATTTTTGTCTGCTGGAATCATGTCTACTGAATTGTGGTGAGAAAATGTTACAAAAGACTATCGGCATCTGCTGTTGAGCAGCGATTTCAGATAGAGCAGACGAATGGAAAATAATGGTGCCGGAGTTTTGTTGCAGAGACAGCTGCGAATACCACTTCAACTTTCTACACTAACCAGCATTTTTTGCAGCGTGTAGAAAGTTCAAGCAGTAGTATGTCTAATTAAATAGTAGCGGGCGTAGTTTGTTTTTTAGCGTTGTTTCGAAGCAAGATCAGACCGATAACGGCAACACCGACCGCAGCACCTATCGCGACTTTCTTCATTGCGCCCTCGCGGTTGTATTTCCATTCCGCAGTCCAGCCGCGCTCGGCAAAGAAGTTAGGAACAATTCCGTGCTTCAAGTCATCGATGATTCCCTCAACAACGTTTACCCTATCAGCCACGATCAGCGTCATCCAATGACGAGCATCCGCTTCGCTGAATTTATAGGCATATTGACGAATTGCTCCACTAATCCCACTGGGTGGTGTGGACGTTCCAAAAACACTCGTCATCGTTGGGCGTTCTATGGATTGGAACACCTTTACAGTTTGTGGTTGTTGGGGTGGCTTCGTATAGTGAATGCGTTCGTGATCGGCTCCATTCCAGTGTTTCATTGGATAGGTCGGATCGTTTTCCGCATCTGCATCGATTCCCCAGCCCGGAATGTTCTTGACTTGGTCAGCAATTTTCCGATCGACATCACCTGTTAATACATCCTGATACGTATCGCTGCCCTTCGCATATTTACTTTTTGTTTGTGTTTCCATAACTATATATTTTAAGCTGCAACACGGATACCGGTAGCAGTCGGTGGAATCAACAGTGGTTTAATGCAATTGTCTCTCTTGGCTGAGAAGATGTGATAGGCTTCATTCACTTCTTCCAACGGAACACGATGTGTGATCAATCCTTTTGGATTTAAAATTCCGTTTTGCACGTGCTGAAGTAGTCTTGGCAACAAACGTTTTACGCTGGCCTGGTTTGCGCGTAGTGTGATGCCTTTGTTCAGAATGCTTCCCATCGGAACCATGTTCCATGGCATACCATATACCCCGACAACGGAAACAATGCCTCCCTTCTTCACTGAATTGATCGCCCAATGCAACGCTGTAGCTGAACCTCCCTGCAAGAATAATCGGCCGGTGATGTCCTGTGTGGGATTACCAACAGCTTCACAACCTACTGCATCGATGCAGACGTCTGCTCCGAACCAATCGGTAGTGCGTTTTACGAAGACAACGGGGTCTTGCATTTCTTTGAAATTATAGGCTTCACACATTGCATATTTTTTGGCGAACTCGAGGCGATACTCAAGATGATCGATGATGATGACACGACCTGCGCCAAACAGCCATGCACAACGCGCGGCCATAATTCCGATAGGACCTGCGCCAAATACAACAACAGTATCGCCCTTTTGAATGCCAGCCATTTCAGCTGCCTGATAACCCGTTGGAACAACATCGGTAAGCATCACAGCATCTTCGAGATCCATTCCTGCAGGGATTTTTGTAGGGCCAACATCCGCATAAGGCACGCGAACATACTCGGCTTGCCCGCCATCATATCCTCCTGCTGAATGAGAGTATCCGAAAATACCTCCGATCGCAGTATGCTGCGGGTTCGATTCATGACAATTTCCGAACAACTCCTGCTTACAGAAAGGACAACTTCCGCAGGCAATGTTAAATGGCACCAATACATGATCTCCCACTTTCAAATTCTGAACACCTTCACCCACTTCTGTGACAATGCCGGTGAACTCGTGACCAAACGTCATCCCAACACGCGTGTCGGGAACCATACCATGATATAAGTGAAGATCAGATCCGCAGATCAACGAGCGCGTGACACGCACAATTGCATCATTCGGATGCAGAATTTCGGGATCGGGTCTATTACGATCAGCGCGAATGCGGAACGGTCCGCGATAATTCATTGCAATCATATTCTTTAATATTTTTTGTCATCCAGCAGTTAGCGACTGCTGGATCAGGCAACTCCTGATCTAAAAGAGTGGCAAAAAAATATGCCGCGTAAAAGTGGGGACAGTAACAACGAAGCGCGCGACCGTTATTTCACGGTTGGCTTCGACTACCATTGACGTATCACTTCACTTCACGTACGTATCGTTCAAGCAACACGAGTGCGGCTCGCAGCTTGGAGCTGGTAGCTCGCGGCTTTTAATCCAAATGCCTTAGCCCTCGTTATTCAAATAATACAACCGCTGATTTTTCGGAAGCTTTTCGATAGCATAACGTAACATCGTTCGCGGCATGGTTGCTGCATAGCGATCCAGGAACTCGAGCAACTTCATCTTATGTTTTTTGCCTGCCTCGCGAATCCATCCGCCTGCAGCCTTGTGGATCAGATCTTCTGTATCATGCATCAATATCTCTGCAATCGCAAACGTGTCTTCGGCTTCACCTTTTCGAAGGAAATATGAAGTGCTGACAATGGCAGTTCTCCGTTCCCACATGTTTCTCGATTTCGCGAGTTTGTATAAAATCTTTCGTGGTTTGTCATAGAGATAACTTCCAACAACGAAACCTGCACTTCGATCGACAAGATCCCAGTTGTTGATTCGATCGTGGCGAGCGATATAGAGATCAAACAATGCCTTCCGTCTTTCGTCTGTTGACTTCTTATGACGCGCCTGGAAGTCCATGATGCTGACGGCACCCGCTCGCACTTCATGGATCTTACTCTCCAGTAATTTCTCTACTTCACCAAGGTCCATTTCCGTAAACTCTTTTGCGAGCGCAAACACCTTACCCATTTGAACACCGATAAATTGATCGCCTTCACCATATTGACCCTTTCCGGATTTAAAGTATCGTTGAATCTTTTCAAGCTCTTTGTCGGATTGAAGTCTCTTTAATTTTTCAACAAAGGATTTCGCGGTAAGGGTTGGCATAAGGGTTCGCATTGTAGTCTGTACAAGGTAGCAAACACACGGCTTATTTGATGAGTTCAATACTTTTTTGCCCTGTAATTTTGCCAATGCTGAGCAGGATCGAAAAAAGTGCCACAATGGCGAATGAGATTCCCACGAAAATGAAAATGTAAATGTTGATTGGTGCGTGTGTCACAAAGCTGTGGAGCCATTCGTCCATCATGTACCACACGATGGGGGAAATCAACGCCATGGCTATGATCAGAAATACCGCGTATTCTTTCGAAAATAACATCGCGATATCGCGGAACTCTGCACCGATAACTTTTCGTATCCCGATTTCACGCTTTCGCTGATATGCGCTGAGCAGCGAAAGTCCAAACATTCCAAAGATGGAAATTAAGATTGTCAGTATGCTGAAGTATGTAAGAATGTTAGTCGCTGTTTTTTCTTGCCTGTATTGTTTTTCAAGCGTGTCATCCAGAAAACTGTATCGGAACGGTTCATCCGGAAAGTAAGCACTCCACGTGCGCTGGATTTTCTCAATGTTTTCACTGCCTGCTCCATGAAGGCGGATAAAAACATTGACGATGCGCTTCTGATGCGGGACAAAGAATTGTGGTTCCACAGGATTGTAAAGTGACTTATAATGAATATCGCCAACCACTCCAATCACATTTCGTTCTCTGGATCCCCATCGGATAGTTTGTGATAAGGGGTCCTTCCATCCTAAAATATTGACGAGGGCCTGATTGATGATAATTGAATTTTCTTTATCGTTTGGGCTGTCGTTGTAATTTCTGCCCAATTTCATTTGTATCCCTAAAACATCCATATAGGTATGATCAATGTAGGTAGTGTTGATCATGTATACCGCTTCCTTACCGTCACCATTCTTCAGCGCGTGTGAACCGCGTTGTTCGTCTTCGGGGTCTCCCGGAGTTCCGCCATCGCCTGCAATGGCAATCGATTCGATGAGATCATGCATTTGGCTCACTTCATTTCTGAATGAAATAATTTTTTGATAGTGCACGGAATCTTCCGGGGTCCGAACAGCCACTACCTTTTCTTTCTGAAATCCGAGATTATAATTTTTTATAAAAGTCATCTGAGAATAGATGATGATCGTGCAAATAAGGAGACCAAGTGTGACGGCAAACTGAATCGTAATGGAAATCTTTCGGATTGATTTTCCGGCAGGTGTGGTAAGAACTCCTTTCAACGAACTCACTACGTTCAGCGATGACGAATAAAAGGCAGGATAGCTTCCAGCAAGCACTCCGGTTACAATCATGATGACGCCCATTGTAATCACGATCTCACTCCTTAATAGATCTTGCAAGCGGAAATCCCGACCGACAACTTCATTGAATTGCGGCAGTAGGAGATAAACGATTCCGACCGACAAAACTAATGCAAACAACGTTAGTGCGGTTGATTGAGCGATATAACGAAACACGAGCTGCCAGAAAGACGATCCAACCACCTTCCGTATTCCTACTTCGCGACTTTTCTCCATCGACTGAACAACAGAAAAATTGATGTAGTTGATGCATGCGATGGATAGAATCAGTAGTGCAACGGAGACAAAGATGTAGACATAGTCTTTTTTTCCTTTTGGCGTATCGTATTTTAACGAATTGTCAAAGTGCAAACCTTTCAATGGTTGAAGACTCATCGATGCTGACAAAGTCGGGTTTTCCGCCTGCATCGGGCCATTAATGTGATCATTCGTAAGCTTATCTAATTTTTTTTGAAAGCGGGAAATCAAGGAGGGATCTGCCATTGCTTTTTTATCGAACATCACAAATACATAATGGCTGAAATCAAACCAGTCTTTGTGATGAGCGGTGTCGAGCGGAAGCAGCATGGAAAAGTAGATTTCGGAATTGCGTGGCACGTCTTCAATCACTGCCGTCACCTGGTGGTCTGTATTCTCAATCTTCAACACACTGCCGAGCGCATCGCCATTGGGAAAGTATTTCTTTGCAAGAGATTTGGTCAGCACTACGCTGGAGGAATGTGTCAGGGCTGTTGCCGGATCACCGCTTATAAAAGGGTAGGAGAAAATCCGAAAAATTCCCGGGTCCGCAGCGTAGATATTGTCCTCTACAAAAATTCCATCGGAGCGTTTGATGCTTACGCCACCACCCTTCGAGTTCACGCGGATGGATTCTGCTACTTCGGGGAAACTTTCTTTCAGTGCTTCCGGTAAGGGTGATGCGCAGATGGCAATGTCGTCAACCGTTCCTGCGGATACAAATTTTGTCGAGAGTCGGTAGATGCGATCGAGATTGGAATGGTGCCGGTCATAACCGAGTTGATCAAACAGAAAAAGAACAATTAAAATACAGCTGGAAAAGCCGAGCCCGAGGCCCGCGAGATTTAAGGTGGTAAGTAATTTATTTCGCATCACCGAGCGAAACAGACCTTGGAAGAGGGTGGCCATCATACGTTTAGGTATTTTACTAACGATGATTGCTGCGTTGAAAAAGTTTTAAAGCTGGCCAGATTAAATCCAGCCAGCCCTACTTATTGGAATGTCGGGTGCAGTTATTTCGCTAAGACAAGCTGCCCAAGGTGGTAGGCTACGTGGCTGGTGCGGTTTAGAAGTACGCTTAATTTATTACGCGATGGTTCCTTTACCAGGTCTTCATCGGTCATTGACGTATGTCGGCCAAACCAATCTTCCACCGACATCTCTGAAAATAGTTTCGTCAGGCGCTCATTGGATTCGCTCCACGCATGGCGAAGTGTGGCAGCATCAGGAACATCGGAGATCGTTTTATCCGGATTCTTGATGAAAGCCTCATCCCAGTCGCTGTACGATCTGTTGCCGAGCGAAAACAGGGTTATCATCCCTTCATTCACAGTGATGAGGTGGCCAAGCAAGTAGATAATTCGGTTTTTACCGGGAGCGATTTCTTTAAGTAATCCTTCGTCAGAAAGGGTATTGAAAAATTTGTCTGCGCGCGCGATCTGGATGTTCCACGCTTTAAGCGCCATGTCGATAAAGATTTGGTCTCTGTTCATTTGAAAACTTTTCCCAACTACAAATACAGTCGGTTAAAAGTTCACATCATTACCACTTAATGCGACAGCAAGTAATGATATTGATCGAGAATCTTAATAAGATCTGATTTTCGTTTAAAACTCAGTCCGTTTGTTTTGGCGAATTCTTCCAGCTCCGGATAATATGCGGTTGTATAGCGTTCGAAAACATCCTTTTCAATAAAGCTGTTTTTTGTCCGGTTGTAATCAAACCACTCACCCTCAGTCTCTTTTTCGACTATCTGCAGGTAGGGGACCATGTCTCCAGCTTCGCTCATAAAGTAGATCGTTTCCGTTTGTGATGCGACTACATTGTTTGAAGACTTGGACTTAAGTGCCGGTGAGGTAGGCAAGCCAAAAACACCTCGCTGAACTTCTGTTCCAATGCGGTCGATTTTGGCTAGCACTGCAAATGAAGGAAACTCCTTCAGAACTTCGAAGAATGAAAATCGCGCAATGCCGTCTCTGCTATCGGTAAACTCCATGACGAAGAATACACGATCGCGCATCGTCTTCGAATCATAAAATTGAAACCCCAGGAGATCGTTAGATTTAAAAGAATGAATTTCGCCATCTTCTTTAAGTGAGACGATTCCATCGTTGTCATTAAAACTTACGTAACCGGAGACCTTTGATCCGTCTGCGAGGGTAATCTCACCGTCATTCCAGGTCGGTTCGTATTTGGCAATCTCCGAACGTTTCGCTTGACCAAAGAGTGTGGTGGCGCCCAATAATAGAGCAAAAAGTGTAAAGAGGGATTTTTGTTGCCGGCCCATGACGTCAGGTAAACCACAAGTTACTAATTTTTTTTCGTTGGAAATACAATCGGTCTTCATCAAACAAGTACTTCAAATTATCTACTTTAGCTAACTAACACTGTGTATCTTTTATGAAATCAAGATTGCTGACTTTCCTTGTATTCTTTATCGCTGTCCAGTTCACGCATGCGCAGAGCAAACAAAACGTTCGAATCAATCACACTGCGATTTTTGTCAAGGACATAAAAAAGACAAAAGCTTTTTATGAGGGTATACTGGGTTTGGACACAATCCCGGAACCCTTTCACGATGGCAAACACGTTTGGTACAGCATGGGATTTCCAGGAGTTTCAATGCATGTCATTGAAGGTGCGGACGAAAAAAAAGAATATTATAAGAATCAGCATACCTGTTTCAGCCTTCAGTCAGTAGAGAGTTTCACAAAGGTTCTTCAAAAGAATAATATCCCATATGAAGACGTTGCAGGAAAGAAGAATGCTATTACCACACGTGTGGATGGTGTAAAGCAAATATGGCTGCAGGATCCGGATGGATATTGGATCGAGGTTAATGACGCTAGATGATGTGTTAATGTGTTAATGTGCTAATGTGTTAATGTGGGTTGAGCTGCTAGTGGTGCACCTTACGGAGAAGTCTTCCGATGACTACGGTGGGTTTTCCATTGAAAGAAACTAACATTGTTCCATTCCGTCCGCGAATACATTTACCATCCGCCCTTCGCACAGCGATACACACGCTACCCTTAAACGTGTCTGAAGTCTGCCGGTCACCCCGATACATATATTCGGTTTGGGTTGCCTTTTTTGCCTGACCTTTCATTTAATGAAAATCAATAAATTAGAAGACAAAAAAATGTATGCCCTATAACGAAAGACTTGCGGAAAGAATCCGAGAGCGTCTTTTTGATGTGCCAAAAGTACGGGAAACTCAAATGATGGGGGGTCTGGCGTTTATGGTCAATAATAAGATGTGTGTCGGGATTTTTAAAGATCAACTACTCTGCAGGATTGACCCGGCACAACGCGATGAGTTGTTGGAGCGTAAGGGCTGTGGTGTGATGGATTTCACAGGTAAGGCGATGAAAGGATTTGTATTGGTTGACGGCAGCGGGACAAAGTCAGTCAAGGATTTTGAGTTTTGGATGACCCTGTGCTTGGAGTACAATAAAATTGCGAAGCGTGCAAAAAAACGGAAGAAGGCCTGACCTCTGGATTCGCTAGGGATTCAAAAGTTTGCCAGGATAAATGGTGAAAATATTTTCTATAATTTTATCGGTAGAACAAACCTAACTTTAAACCCACACGCGTATGGACTTTCCAATTAACTACCTGGCTATTCTTGTGGCCACAATCGCCAGTTTTCTTCTCAGCTTTATTTGGTATACGGTCTTGTTCGGCAAGGCATGGGCCGTTGAAATGGGTTACGACACGACACAGAAGCCCGAAAGTGGTGTCATGGTAAAAGGGATGTTGTTGACGCTTCTTGGTAATTTCTTGCTCGCCTATGTCTTCGCGCACAACAACGCGGCCTGGTCATTCGTGCCGGGTATGGATGTGATGTCTGATGGTGCCAGCATTGCGAATGCCGCGATTTTTACCTGGCTAGGATTTTTCATCCCTCAAGACCTCGGCAAGGTAGCCTGGGAGCGCAAGTCGTGGAAACTATTTTTCATCGATGGCGGCTACCACCTTGCAATGCTCTTCGTTGCTGCTACAATTCTCATTCTCTGGAAATAGTCTAAAAAGCATTTAGCCCTGAAAGGGCGTCATCACTTCGCGAGAGGCGTAGCCCCTCGCGGGTATTTAATGTCTTTGACGGATTGCTGTTTTCTGTCTCGCGATAACTCTTCGTTGCTGCTACAATTCTTACTTTCGGGAAATAATCTAAAAACATTCAGCCTTGAAAGGACGTCACGTCATGCAGCCCCTCGCGGGTATTGATGCATTGTTCTTGCAAGCTCTTTCCGTCTATCGTATTTTGCTGTCTCATCCATTAATTCAGAAAGGTCAGCCGTGCTGAAGTTTATAAATACCCATCGAAGCATTATTTTTTACAGTGTCTGCCTCGCGGCAATGCTTGTCTTACTCAACTGGCTTAAGCTTCGTTTTATTATTATCGATCACGCTTTTGAGCTTTACATCGGAGCTATTGCCCTGCTGTTCACCGTGGTAGGAATTTGGGTTGGGCTGAAAGTCACGTCACCAAAAACGGTTGTGGTAAACCAAGTTGTGATTGATAACAAGCCATTTGCGTTAAATGAGGCAGCCATTACCGAGCGAAATATCTCCAGGCGCGAGCTAGAGGTGCTGCAGCTGATGGCAGAGGGGCTAAGTAACCAGGAAATTGCGGATCGCCTGTTCCTATCGCTTAGTACGGTCAAGAGTCATTCCAACAACTTGTTTGATAAGCTTGGTGTTCAGCGAAGAACACAGGCTGTCGACATGGGGCGAAAGCTGGCCATCATCCCGTAACTATTCAACCTTTGGTTCTAAAAACTGCCTCAGACTACAAATTCAACCTTTAGTACGACAGCAAAATTCACCATTCCAGTGAATTATTGCAGAAAAAAACTATGAGAAAAATAACACTCGTTTTCGGATTGATCATCGGAGGGATTTTCTCCGCATTTGGTTTGTATGCCGCAGCCCGGTGCTGCGAGAACCCGAAATTTGAAAGTAACGACCTGATAGGCTACGCAGGAATGTTGGCTACAACGTCCTTGATTTTTATTGCGATTAAGTCGTATCGGGACAAGCATGAGAACGGATTTATCACCTTCGGAAAAGCCTTTAAAGTCGGTGGAATTATTTCGCTTATAGCCTCTACGTTGTACGTTGTGGCATGGCTTATCGACTATTACATCTTTCTTCCTGATTTCATCGACTATTATACTCAGCATGTGCTCTACATGCAGGAACTTAATGGCGCAACGCAGGCACAGATTGATGCCAAGGCAGCGGAGATGGCAGAATTTAAAGAGCTGTATAAGAATCCGCTGTTTGTGATCATCGTTACGTATGCCGAGATACTGCCGTTGGGGCTTATTATTTCTCTTATCAGTGCTGCGCTTTTGCGGAAAAAGCAAAAACAACAATTTGCCTAAAGGTGAAAATCGCGTAATCTTGGCTTATGAAGCCATACGTGATTTGCCACATGCTTGGTTCGGTCGATGGCCGGATCAAGCAAAACATCTGGGGTTTTAAAGACCACCATAAATATTTCGAAGAAACCGCTGCGAAGATCAAGGCTGATGCCTGGCTTGTTGGCCGGGTAACCATGGAAGAATTTTCGAGTAAAAAGAAACCGAAGGCACCTGCGAAGCGCGTAGTCATCAGTAAGAAGGAAGACTTTGTAGGCAAGTTGTCTAAGACCTATGCTGTGGTTATCGATCCTGCTGGAAAATGTTTTTGGGACACCAACATGGTCTCAACCGAGCATGTGATCGAAGTCTTAACTGAGAAAGTTTCGTCATCCTATCTTCAACATCTGCGAGAGAAGAAAGTATCGTATGTGTTTGGTGGAAAGGATTCGCTCGATCTTGCAGTGGTGCTAAATAAGTTGAGCAAGCTGTTCAATATTAAAACCCTTCGTATCGATGGGGGTGGTCATGTCAATGGTTCATTTTTGAAGGCAGGCTTGATTGATGAATTCAGCCTCGTGCTTGCACCCGTTGCTGACGGAACGATTGGTC
This sequence comes from Chryseosolibacter sp., assembly GCA_036402115.1. Taxonomy (GTDB): domain Bacteria; phylum Bacteroidota; class Bacteroidia; order Cytophagales; family Cyclobacteriaceae; genus Chryseosolibacter. Next base: position 4,151 of record DASWTM010000146.1, on the reverse strand, counting down.
AGCCTACTGTCTTCGAAGTCGAGGAGGGATTCGGCCGAAGAAAAGCCACCCAGTTCAAGCTTAAATCCGTCAAGCGTATCTACGAGGATTTCCTTTGGCTACGTTACCTCGTTGTAAAGGGCGCTGTAAAACGATAGCGTTTTCAGAATGCTTGCCTTGTAAAAGTTCAGCCGTTAAGGCACTTTTTTTCACGTAATGCCATTGCGGTTTCGCTGCACCTCATCGCGTAACATTGCGGCCATAGCGCCATCGCGGTAAAAAGGCGTAGCTATTCTTCAGCACTTATATCTGGCGTTGCATGTTCATCCGCACCAAGTAAGTGGTTGCACAACAATGAAAGAAAGCGTGAATAGCTCGTTTTAATTATCCAGAAGCTGAACGATGAAGATGGGCTTCATGCGTTTGCATTTCTTGATTTTGTTGTAACTTTAGAAAAGCCCCTACGCGATGAAGCCGACCTTCATAATTTTGCTCGCGCTTGTAAGCATCGAGCCGTTCGGTTCGAGCGCACAATCCTTCAATCACGGAATAAAGGCCGACTACTACAACGGTATCCATTTCAATCACTACGTTCTTACCCGCATTGAAAAACACATCGGATTTTCACGGGAGTTAAAAAGTCCTGCACGAGGAGTCGGTAAAGAATATTTTTCCATTCGATACAGTGGCAGCATCATTGCACCAAGAACAGGTCTGTATAATTTTTATGTCCTGGTGGATGATGGTGTGCGCGTTTGGGTTAATCATCAGCTCATCATTGATGCGTGGATTGATCAGGAGGCGACAAGCTATTCCGGAACTATTCTGCTCGATGAAGGCGAGACTTATGACATTGAGATCGAGTATTATAACACAGTTGTCCATTCAGTTTTTAACATTCGCTGGGAATTGCCAGTAGAATCGTACGAACTTTTTGATTTAGCTCGTCAACCGGAGATTATTCCCATCCCAACACAGGCCCTAAAACCTACACGATCGAATCCCAAACAGCGCCAGACCCTCTTGATTGGCCGGGCCTTTCCATCCGCAGAGCGATCTCAAGTAGAGGAAGTTGCTACCAGACCAGCGATAACCGCAGCACGGAGAGTGAATCGTTCAGCGCGCACGATCATTGTCGAGAACGAACCCATAATCCTGAAGACGGTTGTATTCGATCAGCAAAGTGCTGTGCTTCGCTCAGAAGCTTCGCTGGAGCTCGACAACCTCATTAAATACCTGAAGACATATGAAGCCAAGAAGATTCAAATCGCTGGCTATACCGATTACCTTGGTGATTCATTGGACAATCAAACTCTTTCCGAGGAACGCGCAAAAACCGTTGCGCGCTATTTAGTCAAAGGCGGTATTGACGAGAAGCGAATATCAAGTCAGGGCTTTGGTGGAAGATTCCCGTTAATCGTGAGTAAAAATCTTAATGATAGGAGGGAGAACAGACGGGTGGAATTTACAATCGTTGATTAGTTTGTAAAGGTTGCCTGTGTTATTACAGTCCCAACCAACACAATCAGAACAATCAGTGAAATCACAATCACTAGTGAAGCGGGAGTTCTTTTCTTGGCGAAGAACGCGAAAAGGAGGATGTCCAGCAGCAGGTTTACCATAGTGTAAGATACCGATTTTAATGGCAATTTCAAATGCAGCGATACCAACCTGAATCTGTATCTTCCGGCACCAAGTATTCCCCTCCGGTATGGAACTACGCAACATTGAAATATTCTTTCTCAACACACTGTTGAAAATTTGCATTGCCAGTGTGGGATGCATTATGCTGGCAGATGTCATTCTCTTTCCGGAAGACCGACTTTCGATTTACATCGATATCGTCATATTTCTTGCTTCCGTTTCTGCGTACTTTGTCCGTGAAAAATTTCCAACGCTTTCTGTGTTTATAATGACAACGATTGTCCTGGCAGCGATGCTGTATCAAAGTATCATGGTCCCTGTCAACACGACCACGTCCCTGTCAATTATCCTGGTGGTTGCGTTTATTTATTCCGTGATGTTAAAGGGCAAGATGATGGTTGCCATGCATGTCGTTGGGTTTTTGACCGTGCATGTAATCTTTGTTATCCAATTCCTAAGGCCTGAACTTCGATTCTCCACAAAACTTAATGATGTGGTCACCGTTGCCATTACCTACAGTGTCCTCTATTTCATCCTTGCCTTTGCTACAGCATTTATCAAATCATCGTATGATAAGGTATACAAGGATCTGGTTTCACTCAATAGCCACCTTGAAGAAACGATAAAGGAACGCACAGGAAAAATCCAAATTCAAAATGAGGCACTCGTAAAGTACAGCTATGCGAACGCTCACCACCTGCGCGGCCCGGTGGCGCGGTTACTCGGCCTCGCTACGATCTCAAGAATTCAAACAGGTCTTACGTGTTCGGAAATTGTTGCACGGATGGAAGAACAGGCAAAAGAAATCGATGAGGTTGTCAAGCAAATCAATAATGACCTGGAGATGGATAATCACCTGGATGTGATACCCGCGAAACAATTCTCTCCCCAACCCAGTCAGCCTGGAGGAAAGAAATAAAAAGAGGAAGCTTTCACTTCCTCTTTAAAAACAATTGACAGATTTATGAAAACGAATTTAGCCTCGTTGTAGCTTACTCTCTAGGTCGATTTTCGTGACGCGTTGAATCTGCTGCCGTTCCTGAAGAGTTTGTTCCTGAAGAATTCGTTCCAGTTCCCGTAGATTGAGTGTTGTCTACTCCTGTAGGTGAACTGCCAGTTGGTCCGGTTCCCGTTGTTCCGCTCGCGTTTGTTCCAGTTGTATTGCCGGAGTTACCAGTTGGTTGTGTCCCGCTGGTACCTGTTGTTCCGGTTCTGTTGTTGTAGTTGCCGGAGTTAGTTCCAGACGAGTTGGTTCCTTGAGACTGTGAACTAGAATCGTAGGTGCTGCCGGAAGTTCCTTGTGTTCCTTGTGATCCCTGTGTACCTTGAGTTCCCTGTGTCCCTTGTGTTCCCTGCGTACCTTGTGTTCCCTGCGTTCCCTGAACATCACTGTTCTGTGATCCTGTTGTGCGTGATCTCCTGCGCGTATTCTGTGTTCCCTGAGTTCCTTGTTGTTGACCTGTCGTACTTTCGTTCCGATATTGATCACTTTGGGTAGAACGCTGCGTACCCGTTGATGTTGTGTCCGTCTGCGCCTGAACAGCAGCTATTGTAAAGAACAGCGAACCTGCGATTGTCAATACTATCTTCCTCATAAATTTCGATGTTTAATTTCGAGGGGTGATCTAATAAATCGTGCCCGGCATCAGGCAATAGCCCCTGGGTTGTGAGCACCGATCCGGTTACTTCTGCCGGTGAGAAGCCCAAAGCGCTGCCCAGCTTGATAAGAATACAAGCTGAAGGACTCCGTCAGCTAAATAGATGTCCGAGATCACATCGTTCAATGCATAGTAGAAATCGATCGCGCTGAAAGCAATTGCGCTTCCCCCACCGAGGATCAGTGCAGTAACATTTCGTTTCAAGAACATTTGTAGGAAAAGAGCAAGTGCCATCGGAATTAGCAACGCTCCGACAGTTTTTACTAGCCAGATGTCATTTTTCGGGCCGGTTACATCCATAAAGCTTTCTATATGAACAATCGGCCACAGCGCTGTAATGAGCATATACACGCTCTGGATTGCGATTACAAGTTTATAAAATTTCATCTGTTTAGTCGTACCCTCGCAGAACTACGTCTACATCATGCGGTACCTTTTACATTTCCTGAAGCAAAAACCGCGCGCAGCCAACCATTCAACTGCAGGGAACGGTTTTTCCGCGGTCGTGCGAAACTTAGAAAACTGAAATTATGGTAACAAAATTAAGAACATTTGCACTCCTTGGCTGCTGCATGGCTGCAGTCGCGTGCGATAATGATGAAGACAACAAACGATCATTGGCGACAACGGATAAAACGTTCGTTCAGGATGCCGCGCGCAGTAATCTCACCGAGATTGAATTCGGTGCGCTTGCTGCAACAAAGGGAAATACAGAAATGGTGCGTGAATTCGGACAACATATGGTTGATGAACACACTACTGCGCAAAATGAACTCCGCGATTTGGCGAATGACTACGGAAATGTAGACTGGCCGGATGGTCTCGATGCGCAACATCAGCAGATTCGCGAACAGTTGATGGAAACGTCTG
>DASWTM010000145.1:0-2590 GCA_036402115.1 Chryseosolibacter sp. | reverse complement strand
GCCATTATTAATGAACAACTCATTTTCTTTGTCATCGCCTTTCACATCACCGGAATTGCACACGTAAATATCCAGCCAGCCGTCAGCATTGACATCAGCAAAACTGACACCTGTGGACCAAGCCCTCGTTCCTCCAACGCCTGCTTTTTCCGTAATATCTTCAAACTTAAAATTCCCTTTGTTCAGGTAAAGCCGATTTGATTGCTGATTCGAGACGAGATACACATCGATGAGTCCATCGTTATTGATGTCACCGAGACCTACTCCTCCGCCATTGTAAAAGTTTCGGTAGGTGTAGATGTTAAAATCTTGATCGAATGTAAGCTTGTTTTCAAAGACCACGTTCGTAGAGTCGGACGGCAACTCTTTGAACAAGGTTTCGCCCGTTTGATCTTTATCGGTGCTGCAACTGAAGCAAACAGCTATCACCAGCAAAAGCAACAAGGAAATTTCCCTTCTCATTTCTGCCACTCCTATTTAGCGTTACTTTCGATAGCTTCTTTAGTGATCGAGTGCTGAAAGGCAGGGTTCAACAAATCCTGAAACCGGATTCTGACATTCTGTGCATCCTTCGCATCTACGATAATGCGTCTGTTGCCATCAACTTTCACTGGAATCTCTCGATCGTCCATATCGACCATAATGAATTTGTTTCCACCGTACCACTTTTCGAGAAGTTCAACTGTCCTCACCTTCAATGAATCTGACTGGAGATCTTTGTTCCATGGTGCCCAGCCAACATAACTCAACTCGACTTGCAGTTCGGCAATATGGTCTGAGGCGTCAAAGTTTGGCGCAAACAATAATCTTAGCTTTTGCGGTGGCTGGTGGACGATCGAGTCTGTAAAATAGTACTGTACCGAATTTCCGTTCGGCCCCTGCGAAACGATGTGTTGCTTATTCAGATCGAAGCATCTTCCGTAAAAGTCATTGCGCGTGTGGCCAAGATTAATCCCAAGCAAGACAGAATCCTGACGTACATTTTTCGCCAGTTCGGCCTTCACCTGGCGCGAATATTCCGACTCACACCCAACTAGTACAGCACAAAGTATCGCGCAGCTACTGTAGTATTTTAAATATTTCAAGTTCATCATCGTATTTAGCAAATAGTAGGTATTTAGTATTTTTTGATTCAACCATTTCGATATCCCGAATCTGGCCACGAACGTTCAACGAAACACCAGCATCAAAAGTAAATTCTCTGTTCGTGATCCGTCCTTTAAAAAACCATCCATCCGAGCCATCGTATCTACCGAATTGCGGCTTCACAAGGTATTGATTTCCTCCGGCAATGACATCGTGAATTCCGTCATTATCAATATCATCGATTAGAATCGCATACAGCGGGGAAAACTGCGCTTCTTTTGGTAGCAACATTTTCTTATACCCCCCACTTCGATCTGAAAGGAAGACAACGGATGCTAATTCGTCCACTTCATAAACGCGTGCCTCCGCAAGTTTCTCCTTCCTAAAAAGTTGGTCAATTGACCGTCTCGCGTAGTCCTTATAATACAGAAGTTGCTTTTTCAATCCCGGTAGCTGTGACAAAAGATCATCCTTATCAAGCACTGGATAATCTTTGCCATCAATGCTCGTGCAGAATATTTGCTCGACAGTTCCGTTGTCATCAAAGTCGGCAACGTACATCCTGTCACCTGCCTTGAAAAATGTGTTCAATCCATGATTAGCACAAACCAGATCCGGAACTCCATCTTTATTTAAGTCAGCCACTTCTACATCATTCCACCATCCCCGCACGTTCCCTAACCCCTTAACCGAAGAACCATCTTTAAACTGACCTTTCTCATTCTTCAATAACCTTATACTCGTCCAATCTCCAGCGATGACAATATCGTCCCAACCATCCTTGTCATAGTCGAGTACTTCTATGTCGGTAACCATCCCAATATCCTGAAGCATTGGTGCAACACGCTTTGTGACGTCAGAAAATTTTCCTTTACCATCGTTTGCGAACAAGAGAGCACTACCACCCTGGCCATATACAAATGGATTGAACCTCTCACCCACCACCAAGTCCTTGTCTCCGTCCAAATCGAAATCAAAGCTCTTTACAACGCTTGTTGAGATGAACCGCGTAAACGGAAGACTTTCGGCAGACAGTGTAAACTTGCCTTGTCCGTCATTAAGCAAAACCTGATCAATCAGTACGCTGGAAGTTGGCGGAAAAAAACGTCCTCCACTTGCCATATAAAGATCCAGATCATCATCGCCATCAACGTCAACGAAATGTGATTTTGTCTGCTCTGCCAAGGAGAATTGCTTGAAAATAATCGGTGACGTAACGTTAATCCTATCTCCATTCATTTTTAGTACGACACTTGACTGATCTTTACCCAGGTCGATGTATACCTCTGGAATTTTGTCACCATCAATGTCAGCGGTCGCCAAGGCTGGAGTTTCATTGCTATACATCATTGGCAAAAGTCTATCGCGATTAAAATCAACTAGTCCATTTTTTTGATGGCGTACAGCTTTGTAGCTGACATGCTCCATGTTGAAAGGTAGCGAACGCCCTCGCAAGATTTCAGCTGTCCTCATCTTGCCCTTGCCTTTTTCGATTTTGTGAACG